>JAICVG010000043.1 GCA_025935445.1 Nitrososphaera sp.
CTCTGATGTCTGGATTAGCTAGGCGTCATATGACAAAGAGCTATCCTCACCGTGTAAGACGGTTTAGACCACCTTGCTCTGTCTAATTCTACATGCATCACTATTCTAGGTCTCGGATATTCTTGTATTCCTCGCTGGAGCTTGTACCTGTATTGGACTTTCTTTCTTCGGTCATACGTATGTTCTGCTCAAAATCCGGAAGCTGGACTGCCCTCTGTCCATAAGGTGTCGCTTTGAATGCTTCAAAGTCGTGCGCATACTGCTCCCTAGCTGGCTCTGTCGTGTACGAATGCCCCTTTCCGAGATCGTCCTTACCGATCACGAGCCAGAGAACCTTACCGTCATAGGCATCGGCTAGATACTTTGGGATCCACGACTTGTCTTTGTTAACTATTCCCTTTTCTAGGCGTATATAGTTTTGTGTCACCTCTTTGATTTCACCAACATCATGACCATCGTTTGTCTTTACCTTCTTGCCCTTCAGCTGTTCCCATAATATCCTAGGCCCTTCGCTGCTTGCCATTGTAAAACGATGCAGCATATCTGCTATAAAGATTGAAGAAAAGAGTTCTGCAATAGGCCATGATCATAGTTGCGAACCGAGCTCACTGTAACCCCTTTTATCCGATCTGGTCCTTTGCTGCGAATATCGTCAAGACTCTGTAACCTGTGCTGCAAAACAATTCATATTGCTTCATCGGCAGCTTGGTCAGTGACTGGCTTAGGAGCACCTTGCACTTTTCTTATATGTGGATTCTTTGAAGAAGATGAACGTGCTTTCGATCTAATCTTTTTTTAAGACCTTCTTGCCTTTTTCAACGCGTACTTGTAGTCGCAGGCAACAACTATCAGAGCTTGAGTAGCTAAAGTGGTGCAACTGCTTTCCCGATTGATGACTCCAATAGTGGTAGTAGTATTATATTATGTAGTAGAGTGGAGAAGTAGAAAAGCAACTCAAAACTTAAATTCACTTCAAAAAGTATGCCTTTTATTGTTGCAAGGACTTACTCTTATCAAGCTGGGCGGCTCTGTTGTCACCTTTAAGGAGAAGCCGCTCGCAGCTAATATCGATGCAATAGATGGCATTTCGCGCGCTCTGACACAATTAGATGTTCCCATCATAATTGTGCATGGCGGTGGCTCGTTTGGCCACTACTGGTCGGTAAAATATGACATGCATACCAAGTCGGACAACTACGACATCCATGGAGTCTCTATAGTGCATGAGTCAATGATCGCACTAAATCAGATAATCGTCAATTCCATGATAAGGGTGGGGCTTAATCCATATGGCATGCCACCATCGGCTCTTATGACAGGCCACAAGCCAATTGTAGCAAAGATAAAGCACATTTATGCGATGGCCCAGTCAAAGGTAATACCAATAACGTTTGGTGACATAGTCTATGTTGGAGGTACCAAATATTCCATCCTGTCCGGCGACGCACTCATGACAATTCTGGCAAGAGCACTGCGACCGTTAAAGATCATTTTTGCGACCAATGTCGACGGTGTATACAAAAACAGCGTAAGCAGAGAACTTGTAAACGAGATACAGATCGAAGACAAGAACAAATCGATTGAGTTCTTCAAGACATCAGGCACCGACGCAACGGGTGGAATGCAAAGAAAGGTTACAGAAGCATTTAAGATTGCATCACACGGAATGGATGTAGTGATGATAAACGGACTTATGCCCGAACGCATCGTAGAGGCAGCAGAAGGTACGCTAAAGGTTGGCACAGTGGTAAAGGGGAGAAAGAGGTAGTTGCCAGACACTTTTGACGCGTCCTCTGATATCGAGGTAATCAAGCAGCGCAAAAAGGAAGGGATAGACATCCCACTTCAGAAGAACGTACAGGCGAAAACTACTTCGACATACTTAGAATATGTCAGGCTAGTGCATAACGCGCTGCCTGAGCTGGACTATGATGATATTGACACTTCGATGACTTTCCTTGGGAAAAGGTTTTCGGCACCGATTATAATCGACTCTATGACTGGCGGCACTGACGAGGCAACTATCATCAACGGCAGGCTTGGTGAGCTCGCAGAAAAGTATGGCTTTGGCATGGGGCTTGGGAGTCAGAGGGCAGGACTCAAAAGTGAAGAGCTTGCTGCCACCTATTCGATAGCAAGAAAGAATGCACCAAATGCATTCTTAATAGCAAACATAGGTGGGGCACAACTTTCCAAGGGGTTCACGGTAGACGAAGCTAAAAAAATAGTAAAAATGATTGGGGCAAATGCGCTGGTGGTGCACCTGAACCCGCTGCAGGAGCTTGTACAGCCAGAGGGCGAGCCGCGATATAAGGGAGTTCTTGCCCAGATTTCAGAGCTTGCCAAGACCATAGATGTACCATTGATAGTCAAGGAGGTAGGTGCAGGGATTTCAAAGGAGGTTGCCATAAAACTGGAGATGGCAAACGTTTCAGCGATCAATATCGCCGGGGCTGGCGGCACTACTTGGGCTGGTGTTGAAAAGTTACGGGCAGAATCTCTCAAAGACGACCTGAAGAAGCACCTCGGTGAAATGTTCTGGGACTGGGGCATTCCGACGGCGGCCAGCCTCATAGAGGTCAGACGCGCAGTGAAACTGCCGCTCATTGCATCAGGCGGTCTGCGCAATGGGCTCGAGGTTGCAAAGTGCATAGCGCTTGGTGCCAGCATGGCCGCAATGGCATATCCATTCCTTCAAACAGCTGCGCGGTCACGCGAAAGCCTCTTTGCATTTGCAGATACAATTCTTGCAGAGCTTAAGAGCACGATGTTCCTTGTTGGAGCCAAAAACATCGCTGCACTTGCTAGCTCAAGATATATATTGACAGGAATGCTAGCACATGAGGTTAGTAGCCGTACATGAAGGCAGACAGCATCAAAAGCGAGCTGGAATCTTATGCTTCTACCGTGAACAACTTTATACTTGCATTTGTTGAGGGCAAGCCAAAAGAGCTTTACCAGGCTTCGTCACATTATATCCGCACGGGAGGCAAGCGTTTGCGGCCATTCATGGTCCTCAAGGGCTGCGAAATGCTAGGGGGAAGCGCCGAAAGGGCTCTTCCTGCAGCCGCTGCAGTTGAGCTTGTTCACAACTTTACACTTGTACATGACGATATCATGGACAATGATGAAATGCGGCACGGAGCTGCAACTGTGCACAGATACTATGGCATGCCGCTTGCAATTCTTGCAGGCGACATTCTATTCTCAAAAGCATTTGAACTGCTAACGTTTAACTGTAGAAAGGCAGGAATTTCAGACAAGTCGATAATTGAGATGGTGGAGCATCTTTCATTTGCGTGCACGGAAATATGCGAGGGACAGGCAATAGATGTAGAAGTGGCATCAAGCGCCAAGTTTCCAAGCGTGCAGCATTACATCGACATGATTGGCAAAAAGACTGCTACGCTCTTTGAAGTATCGTGTGCACTTGGCGCGCTGTCATCTCCAAATCACACTACTAGCGATATCAGAAACCTATCTTCATTTGGCCGCAATATCGGTATTGCTTTCCAGTTGGTAGATGATCTAATAGGTGTGATAGGCGACCCTAAGCTGACAGGCAAGGCCGCCGGCAATGACATTCGAGAAGGCAAGAAGACATATCCAATACTACTTGCTCTGAAAAACGCCAACCAAGAAGACGCAGAAAAGATCAAGAGGGTATTTGGTACAAGAGGGAAGGCCTTGAGCCAAGATATCAAGGAGGCTGTCAGGGTCATCTCTCATATTGGTATAGAGCAGGACGTGAGGAGTGAGGCAAGAAGATACTTACATGAAGCAGTCAAGTCAATTGAAGGTTACAATAACTCTGATGCCAGAAGAGCTCTTCAGTTCTCGGCAGATTTTGTAGTGGGTAGGAGTCTGTAGTAATACGTGCCAATCGATCCGAATACTGAGAAATTCATCAAAATCATTGCATTGAAGAATTCAGTTGAGCATGGCGGCAAGGCACAATCTGATGCGGTGATCGCCAAGTTTGTAGGCTTGAAGCCAGAATTGCGTAGCCAAATAAAGTTACTTATCTCTGAAATCAAGGCAGTTGTGCAGCAAATAAATGCACTTTCGCTTGCAGATCAAAAATCGCTTCTTGAAGAGCTTGCACCTAGCAAGGTGGCTGAAAAAAAAAAGCAGGTATCAGACCAGAGACAGCAACTGCCTCCGCTTGAAGGAGCCATGCAGGGCAAGGTGGTTACTCGATTTCCGCCTGAGCCAAACGGTTACCCACATATTGGACATGCTAAGGCAGCTATAATTGACGAAGAGTATGCCCGAATGTACAGCGGCAAGCTGATTCTCCGCTTTGATGATACAAATCCGCTCAACGAAAAGGTGGAATATTACGACGCCATAGCTGAGGGGCTGAAATGGCTTGGAGTCAAGCCCGATATTGTTAAGAATACTTCAGACGACATTGAGCTTTTGCACAATTATGGAAGAAGGCTGATCGAGCTGGACGGCGCATATGTATGCATCTGTAGCCAGGAGATGATACACGACCTCCGAGCAAGGGGCATCCCCTGCGAGTGCAGGCGCGATCCTGCGACCGCACTTGATAGGATTGGAAAATTGTTCCGTGGCTCATACGAGCAGAATGAAGCCATTGTGCGATTCAAGGGGGACATGGCCGACCAGAATACTGCTATGCGTGATCCAGCGCTTTTCAGGATAATAGACTCTGATCACCCTAAGCTGGGCAATAGAGTGCGGATTTGGCCGACCTATGACTTTGCGGCTCCAATTGAAGACAGCATCGGTGGCGTAACACATGCTTTTAGGACAAAAGAATATGAGCTTCGCAACGCGCTCTATTTTGCAATTCTTGATAGGCTCAATTTAAGAAAGCCATACCTTATTGAATTTTCAAGGCTGGAGTTTGAAGGAATTCCAGTTTCAAAGCGAAAGATAAAGCCACTTATAGAAAATGGCACAATCAGAAGCTGGGATGACCCGCGGCTCCCAACACTTGCTGCGCTTAGAAGGAGGGGCTTTGTGCCCGAGGCGATACGCAAGTTTGTGCTATCGCTTGGCCTTACGCTTGCAGAAACCAAGCCTCCTTTTGAAAGCCTAGAAGCTTTAAACAGGAAGATAATAGATCCAATATCGCTGCGACTATTCTTTGTGAAAAACCCTGTCGAAATGTATGTCAGGGGCGGTCCAGAAACGGAGGTTGTACTCAAGAACCATCCTACTGATGCCAACCTTGGGATAAGGACGGTGAAGGTTGGTGATCGGTTCTATATCTCTGAAGATGACGCAGCAGGGCTGAAGGTTGGAGCCGAAATTCGGCTCATTGAGTTGTATAACGTCAAGGTAACGAGCATAGATTGGAAGAATGGTGCCCGCTTGATGATAACAGCTGAGGCTAGTGGTAACGAGATCCGGCAGTCCATGCCGAAAATACAGTGGATTGCAAAGAATGATATAATTGACTACAAGGTCATGATTCCTAAGGAACTCTACGTGAGCGAGGAGGAGTACAACACTAACAGCCTTGAAATATCGCAAGGTTTTGCAGAATCTTTTGTGTCCCACCTTGAGCCTGATGTGCAGGTTCAATTCGTGAGATTTGGATTTTGCAGAATCGACGGTAATCAAATCGCAATAATGACGCACAGGTAAATGGACAATGAAGGTAGCAAGAATCCGAGATAGCAAGGTAAAGGAGACATACAGCATCATATCTGATGATGGAAAAAGCATTGTCACAAGGTCGGAAATACAACAGCAGACAGGCATACCTGTCCCTCTAAACATCAAGGACTTTATGTTCAGAGGATGGCTTGACGAGGTCAAGCATCACAAGTCCACGCTGAAATTCAATCAGAAAGTGAGCGATGTCGAGCTCTTGGTGCCGATACCAAACCCTCCAAAGATAGTCTGCCTTGCCTTTAACTATTACGATCATGCGCGTGATGCGGGGCTCACTCCTTCAGATGAGCCCGTGATATTCATGAAGCCAAGAACCGCTCTTAACGAGCCGTTCAAAGACATCATCTGTCCGTCATTCGTATCCCGCCTTGACTATGAAGCCGAGCTTGCAGTTATCATTGGCAAAGAGACGAAGAAGGTGCCAGAAGATAAAGCACTTGATTCTGTCTTTGGATATATGATACTACATGACGTTTCTGCAAGAGATATCCAATTCAAGGACAAGCAGTTTACTCGAGGCAAGGGAATCGATACTTTTGCTCCATGCGGACCGTGGATAACGACCAAGGACGAGATCTCAGATCCTCAGAACCTTCGCATAACAACCAAGGTTAATGGCGAAACACGTCAAGACTCATCGAGTTCAAACATGGTTATCCCAGTCAGGCGGATAATTTCTACACTTAGCGTGACCATGACGCTTGAGCCAGGGGACATCATTTCGACAGGAACACCTGCTGGAGTAGCAATGTCAATGAAAGAGCCAAAATATCTAAAGGATGGAGACGTGGTTGAAATAACGATAGAAAGACTAGGTACTATAAGGAACCGCATAGTACATCATTAACCTTAAAGCAAGAGCGTTACTGTCAAGGATGACTTGACATGGACAGTCATCGTATAGCAAAGATATTCTTTGCTGACATGAACGAGGGCTGGATAAGAGAGAAAAAAACCAGCTCAGAAGGAAATGTGAAGAATTGTTAGAGTCAAACGTCTATAAGCCGGAGGTATGGATGGAATGTGATAGAATATTTGATTAGTGGGAGACAACCTTTCCTTTAATCTCTGGTGGCCCAGAAACCTAAAACGACGAAAAGAAAGTAGCAGAAGTGATGGACTTTGAGTGAGTGGCTCTCAAAGATTCGATGGAACCCAGGAATATATTCCTCTAATTCTGCCTCAAAAAGAAGGTTGTTGTTGGCTGTATGCGCTGTATGATAAGAAATTATCCCTACCAATCCTTGTACCAGGCTAGGATGGTGGCGGTGGTTGTTTTGTTCTGCTCAGCCTTGTTATTTCCCGTTCTAACAGCCTAGCATAGTATTCGTACGACTCTGCCAACTTCCCTCTGATGTTTGCAAGCTGCATCGACAAGTTAAGGGCATCAAGGCAAGTTTCAAGTGACCGCTCAGTTGCAAATTCATTCATGGCCTTGTTAAACTGGGAAATGATCTTCCTCTGATCGTCGCTCTGCTCATTTATGGTCTTGGTAAGCTGATCGATCTCGTTAGAGCCTCCAAAGCTCTTTCCCTTGAGCCAGTCTACCATATATACAACACCAGATTGGAGCCAGAATCAAATAAAACTTGCCTATTTTTGTCCATTTGATCAGTTACTGGTACCCTTGAAAATTAAAAATGTATTTATTTGCCGTTTTCTGAACTTCAGACGTACATGGTAGTTGACAACAAAGCCAAGCTATCATACGTCCAAATAATCAAGGAGGATCTTGGCATCTTCTATATTACTCCAGATGATGGCCCAATTCCTGACTTTAAGGCTGGTCAGTTTGTCACGATTGGCTTTCATATCCCAAGCGAAGGCAAAATAGTCCGCAGGGCTTACTCTATCGCATCACCTCCTGAGC
>JAICVG010000170.1 GCA_025935445.1 Nitrososphaera sp.
AAGAAAATAGGCTTCACGCATTTTGGGCTGTACATGCAGGACTATGGCGGTCCGGTAGGATTCAGAATTATCAGTCTTCATCCAGACTGGCTTGAATGGCTGATTATACAGAACGCAAATGCATACGAAATTGGGTTTACTAGTGCATGGGACGGTCTGAGAAACTCACTATGGAAGAATAGGACTCCTGAGACAGAAAAGCCGTTGTACGGGTTCTTGCAGCTTGACGTAATCAAACAGGTCTATCTCCATGGTCACAAAAATCCAGAGCTAATCAGCCCCGACAACTGGGATGTGGATTATCGGTTCATGGAGCGGCCAAACGCCCAGCGAGTGCAGATGGATTTGTTCTACGACTACCGCACCAATGTCGCACTCTATCCAAAGTGGCAAGAGTTCCTCCGAAAGCACCAGCCAAAGACCCTTATCTTCTGGGGGCAGAGAGACATGTTCTTTACCCCAGAGGGAGGTGAAGCTTACCTAGAGGACATTCCAGATGCCGAAATACATAGGCTTGATTCAGGACACTTTGCTGTCGAAGACTGTATAGAAGAAATCGTGACAAACATGCAGAGGTTTTACCTAGAGAAGATTGTCCAGGCATAAATTACAGCAATCAGATGGATCTATAGGATCATGGTACCTCGGGTAAATTCGTCGTTTGGCTCGAAACCCTTCCTTTTTTCTTAGAACAAAAACGTCTGATTAGATAATTACAAAATTAGATAACATGATAATTTTTCTCCAAGGTCTATAACAATTATGTAAGAAGCGGTTATTTCCATATCAATTCATATACAGCATATACAGCCAAGATAATGCTATAATAGCACATAGTAACTATTCATGTTATGGGACGTAAGGATTGGTACTATCTCCACCTTCCAAAACTTCTGATCAAAAGACTGGATCAATTCCTGCAAACACCAAGGGCCAAAAGTATGGGTATGTCGAGTAAACCTGAGCTCTTAAGACACGTGATAAATCAATTCCTCGATGAGCAAGAAGCCTTATACAACAAGATGGATTATGTAGGTGACATTATTTTAGAAATGAAGGATCGTGACCATGTCGTCTTTACATATAATAATGAATCACAATTTAAGGAGATTATTAATGCGTCTGTAAGACGAGGCATTGACCGCAATCAGATTAATGTCTTGCTTATCTACACAAAAGAGCAGCAGAAATTCATAGAATCAATTGACAAAGTCGAAAATTTAAATCTCCTATTCAACTCACAAGATATAATAATAATTCCAGCCGATGAAGGTTTTTCTGTTGATGGCAGCTTTTCTGTCATGCCTAGTCTTAATAGTATGCGCAATATTGTAGAACTGGCAAAACAGAAATCAAAAAATGGGCTAAATGTCTTGGCCACTTTGCCAACTAAATTGATCGAACAGGGAAGATATGAGGACGCTCTCCAACTTGAAAACATGTCCAATGAAGCAATAAAAGGAATGGAAATGCCTATAACTGTACTATGTCTTTACAAAGCAGTACCAGAAAATCTTGAAGATCGTTTCTCGGAGTATCATGATCTCATAATCAAAAGGGCGACTTCATCCTAGAGCTTGCAGTAGAGTATCAAAACAGGAAACAGGAGATCTCAGCACCATATATTCTGATCTAAACTTATCAGCAACTTCGTTAACTTTGTTCCCATCTGGGATTGCATTGCTATTTCCTATGAATTCCTTGTATGTTGCGATTAGAAATACTTCAGAATGAATTGTTGACAAATAGAATGTTTCTAATGCATCAATTGTGATCCTATAATCAGTAAAGAAGAAGTGACATTCAAAGACCTATTCTCAGAGAATCTGCCTTCAGTTGCATTGTGTCTCAATTCCGAAGGCTTTTCTCTCTCTTATTCTCCAGAACTGTTAAGTACTAACAGTTGCTGTTTTATCAGAGATCCAATGCACCAACCTCCTTTTGATCCAGAACAGTTCAAACAAACACAGCGGCAAGCTTGGAGCAGGACCGCTAACGCCGAAATGTATCGACGATCCGCTAAAGAGCCTCGGTTACGAGGCCGAGCTTATTGGTGAGCTCCATGTTTTGGGAATAGTCAACTGGACATGTGATTACTGAGATTGCATCATCCTCAAGTGCAGATTTTAGAGTTGGAAGGAGCTCATCTGCGCGATTGATCCGATACCCCTTCGCTCCGAAGCTTTCAGCGTACTTCACAAAGTCGGGATTATGGAAATCGACGGAAGAATGGCGCCCGAGCTCCAAGTCCATTTTCCATTTAATCAGTCCATAAGCTTGGTCTTCCCAGATCAGGACTACAATAGGGACATGCTCTCTTACGGCTGTTTCCAACTCAGAGCCAAGCATCATGAACCCTCCATCTCCGGCTGCGGCAAGCACCTTGCGTTCTGGGTAGGCGAGCTTGACTGCTATCGCTCCAGGCAAAGCGAACGCCATAGTTGACAGTCCGTTTGAAACCAGACAAGTATTAGGCTTGTAGGTTGGATAAAGCCGGGCCATCCACATCTTAAGTGCACCTGTATCAACCAGCACAATATCTGACTCTCCGAGTGCCAGACGAGTGTCAGAGACTATTCGCTGAGGTTTAACAGGGAACGAATCGTCTCCTGCCCCACCCTCAAACTCTCCTCGAAGCAGATCCACAATCTTTTGGTTTTCCACTTTTTTTAGTCCTTCTCTAGGGCTCACGCGTTTTGCAAGTTCATCAAGTGCCATCGACAGGTTGCTCTCAATGCCAACTGCAACAGCATAGTGTGCGTCAACTTCAGCAGGATATCGAGAAAGATGTATGATCTTCTTGTCGCCGTTTGGGTTTATCCGTATTGGGTCAAACTCCTGTAGGTCGTAGCCGACAGAAATAAGTACATCTGCCAGATCGAATCCAAAGTTGACGTAATCATGTAGCATAAAACCTACAGTCCCTAACGCATTTGGATGCATGTCTGGAAATACTCCCTTTCCCATGAAAGTGGTTGCCACCGGAATGTGAAGGTGTTCCGAGAACCGAATTAATGCATCCTGAGCGTTATCTCGTGCAGCCCCATGACCTGCAAGCACAATAGGAGACTTTGCTTCCTCCAATACCTTCGCCGCCCGGGAGACCTGCGACGGAGAGGGAGCACTATCATACACTTGCGATCGAAGCAATGGCTGAAGACTTGGTGATACCGACATTTCTTCAACGTCTTGCGGGATACCAAGGTAGCAAGACCCAGGACGTTCTGTCTGCGCAACCTTGAACGCCTTTCTTACCATTTCCGGCACAGCACTAGGAACCTTTATTTCTGCTGCCCACTTCGTTACAGGTTTGAACATGCTGACTAGATCAACAAACTGATGTGTTTCCTTGTACTGGCGGTTAAGGCCGACTTGTGCACTTATAGCAACCAAGGGGACGCTGTCTGTATGGGCATCCGCGGTTCCCAATAGCAGGTTAATGGCTCCAGGTCCCAGCGTTGCGCTACATACGCCAGCCATGCCAGTAACGCGGCTGTACATTTCCGCCATAAACGATGCAGCTTGTTCGTGATGAACTAAAATGAAGCGAATTGACGAACTGTTTAGTGCATCTATAAAATGGATGTTTTCTTCGCCAGGGATTCCGAAGACATATTTGACGCCTTCGTTTTCGAGGCATCTGACTACAAGCTTTGCAACAGTTGTCGCCTCTTCACTTGGCGTCACTTCTTCTGCTACTTTGTCTTCCATGCCTGCTGCATTATCTAACAGACTCGATCATAAAAAGACGCCCTTGCACATTTGGATTCAAATGAATTTTTATCCAAATCCCGATGGGCCCCCCACCAATCACATTGATTATAATATCGGTATTGCTACATACAACATGAATCTAATCATTGCAGTATTTCAGGTAATTTTTGAAATGTGCACTGATAACTTAAAGGGACATGGCACTGAAATTCCTTCATAATATCCTATTTGTGTCTCGCCAAGTTAGCAGAATTAGTATTGCTGTTATTTTACAGCAACAAATGCAGCGCAAGCTTATCCGTCATCAAAGATCACGTAACAAAGTTACGGCTCATTTTTAAGCTTGGACTATGAAAGATAAAACTGAACTAAAGGAAATACTATGAGACTATTTAGAAATTGGAGACCAAAGGGCAAGATGTACAGCTTGAAGTGCAACCAATGTGGCAAGGGTTTTTTGTCCAGCTACCAGTTGGAAGCTCCTATCTGCGGCAAATGTCTACAGAAGGCCAAATCGCTTGACTCTACTATAGAGCACGAAAAACAGTGCTTAACCTGTGGTGCACAGGGTGTGATATATGGAAAAAAATATTGTTATTC
>JAICVG010000236.1 GCA_025935445.1 Nitrososphaera sp.
AGAATGTCGTGGTCAAGATTCCCATGATCCCAGACGGATTGAAGGTTGTCAAGAAATTAAAAGAGGAAGGAATCCAGACAAACGTCACGCTCATATTTTCAGCAAACCAGGCGATCCTTGCTGCCAAAGCCGGTGCTGCCTATGTCAGTCCATTTATTGGTAGACTTGATGATGCAGGGCATGAGGGCATGACAATCATCAGTGAAATAGTGCAGATATTCAAGAATTACCAGTTTAAGACAGATGTGCTTGTTGCAAGCATCCGGCACCCTCTACATGTCACCGAAGCCGGCAAGATTGGCGCGCAGGTTGTGACACTTCCACCCGACATACTCGGCAAAATGATTTCCCATCCACTGACAGACAAGGGACTTTCCGCTTTCCTGAGTGACTGGGAAAAGGTCAAGAAGGAAAATCCCAATCTAGTCATCTAACTACTGCGCAGTAGCTTGATTACTTTCTTTGGAATATCTTGTAACCGGCTGACAGAGATTGCCTTTTCGTAGTCGAGGTACTTTAAATTGTGCCCTATGCCGACAGAGTCATGAAGGTTGCGGCCAACCCCTATGGCCATCATACGGATGGCCATTTTCCTGTATGAGAGCACCATGTGTCTTACTGCGTCAAAGTCTGATGGTTCGCCATCTGTCAAGGTGACAAAGATGTCTGGCTTGAACGACTTGAGTATAGGCATGAGCAGACCGTAGACTTCTGCCAAGGGTGTGCCGCCACTTGCTCTTATTTGGACAAGACGCCTAGCGCTCACCACCGACCACTTGATGTTAGGCGGCTTGATGACCCAGCACTTTACCTGCTGCTTGTCTGTGCTAAACGCATAGACAGCAAACTTGATTCCAAGGTAGTGCAGCGCTTCACAGAGTGCGATTGTCGCCTGCTTGTATTCTAACTCTACATCAGCTATACTGCTAGAGTGGTCAAGCAATATTACAACCTTAGTCTTGATTGAGAGCTTGAAGTCAGCGAGGAAGGTCTTGGGCAGCGCCTCAACGTAAGTTTCTACATCAAACTCGTCGCCAGATTCATCGTGCTGCTCGATCCATCCTGTTTTCCAATCCCTAAATGCCGCCTTGACCTTCTGTATCAGGTCAATATCGTAGATCTGTGTCTCGTCAACATCCATCTTGTCTGGCACGCTTAGACCAAAGTTCTCCAATGACTCATATCCCTTGCTCTCTGTCTTTTTGCTCTCTGTGATAAGAGCCTGGAATTCTTGAAGCACATCGCGACCTTCATAGACATCTTTAGTCTTCTTCTGCAAGTCATCATCTTTCTCGTGTCGCATCTGCACTACCTTTTCCACCTGCTTGAGCATGTCGCTCTGGTTAAGTGACGCACCGACCCTTGTCCTTGGAGATAATATTGGGATTGAAACCAAGGAGTCAAGCTCCAGTATCTTTATCAGTTTTGGGATGTGCTGCTCAATCCAGGTGGTACCGTAGTTGTTGTCTATGGCTTCCTTTACTATTTCATTTGCATAATCAGCTGCCCTTTTCACCTTATCAAATTCGCCGCCAAATAGCTCACCTTTCACATAACCAGTAAGAAAATATTGCGAAAATGCCTCCGCTATTTTGTAGCGGCCATATATCGAATTCAAAAGCTGGCGCGACATCCACGAAATACCCTCATTGAACATGAGCTCATTGGCCATTCCTTCCCATTCTCTCAAGCCAAGGATCTCGATTCTCTTTGTTTCAAGTGTATTGAGCAAAAACCCAAAGGCATGCTCGTTGCTCAGCACCTTAGCAGAGTGTTTCATTCTCATTGATTCAAACCAGAGGGCTACACGCCACTGCCTATATTTCTGAAAGTCTGTGCCGGGATAGTAGTTAAGAATAGAAAGAATGATCTGATTCTTGTCTAGCTTGGCACTCGGAGGCTTGTCTGGCATAAGAATGATTACTACCTTGTCGTTGCCAGACCATCTTCTGGCAAGAAAAGTCGCAATGTCAAGCAAAATATCGTTTCGCATCACAGGGTTTGCGATCTTGACCATTAGCTGTCGCCAAAGATGGATGTTATCATATCCATCACTTTCTGATACTCAACTTGCCCCCATTGATCGTATGTGTTTGCATATACAACTTCGGCGGTCTGCCTGCCAGAAAGTCCAGTGTTGAGCATCTTGGCAAATGCTATTGTCTCGCGTATGGATGGGCTGTAATACAGTTCTTCAACTGCCGCTGCTTCGCGCAGGCTCTTGGCAAGCTGGATTGCGTGCTTGATATCTCTGGTCTTTGAATCGTCAATTTTCACGTGGCGGTTAACAATGTCGAGCTCGATATCTTCCGGGGGGTAGTCAAGCCTCATCCTCACAGGGAACCTGCTCAGGATCTGCGGTGGTAACTCTTTTGTGCCAACGTGCGATAATGGATTAATCGTGGCTATTACAAACCAGTCATCAGCTGCTTTGACAATCTGCCCTTCCGCTTCTTTTAGCACGAGCTGTCGCCTATCGTCTAGTGCTTCGTCAAGTCTTAGCAGTACGTCTGCCTCTGCCGCATTTAGCTCATCAAGATACAACAGAGTGCCACTGCGCATAGACTTTACCAGCACGCCTTCGACAAAGTTTATTTCGCCCTTGTTCAGAGTTCTCGATCCCACTAGATGCGATTCTCTGGTGCGAAGTGAAAAGTTGACAGAATCAAGATCCTTTTTCATTTGTGAGGCAAATCTCCTTACAAGGGTAGTCTTGCCAGTGCCCTTTGGACCAATAATCAAAACAAACAGGCCTGACCTGTATGCTTTTTCTAGAATATCAAAGGCATTGTTCCAGTCAAGATAAATTATTTCTTCTTGACCAAGTTTGCTTGCTACCGGCGGCGATTCCACTTGATTTATAAGCACTGTAACATATTTGAGCGTTAAGATATCAGATTACAATATTATTATTTGCAGTATTTCTGTCCTAAGGGGGTTAAACTAACAGATCCAGCCAACTGTCGCTTGCAACTCTAAGCTACGTTTGTATTTTATATTCAACTGCATATCGATTTTAAGTAGAGAATAGTCTGGCAATATTTTCATAGACTAAGATTTTGTGTTTTACATAAAACTATCAATCACATCAATCCATTATTCCAAGCGAACAATATCTTATTCGTTCCACAGTACTCATTGGTACAGCTTCATCCAGTAGTTGCCAACATTCTCGTATTCCTTTTTTAGAAATTTCAGACATCCTTTTTGCTGCCAATAATCTGTTGCCATTGTAAGAGCCCATCAGCTTTAAGATCCATTGTTTTTGCCATAGTTCCATCATAACAACACATGATGATCCATTAATCCAATTTAGACAAGGCTGCAAAAAATATTGTCCACTTTATTAAAATGCGGCAGCCTTTATTGCATTAGCAACATTAGCACCACAAAATATCATAAGCCAGTTACATGAAAAAAGAGAGACATACAATCTGTATAGAGAAGGGAATAGAGATAC
>JAICVG010000312.1 GCA_025935445.1 Nitrososphaera sp.
ACTGTGCCTTTTTGCGGAAGCTCAAAAACCTCATACGGTGTACATGTAAAAGACGGCTTGGCGCCCATTCGTCCATACGAACTAGATATATTTTCTTGTCTCTCCTGAAAACTTTGAGGAATATCCTCAGGTTTGCACCTGTCATATCCCATTGGATTTATTGTAGTCTTTATCGCGAACTTAGCAGAAGTGCTGAATTTTTCAAGGAACCGCATGCCCCCATCTCCAATTGTGTTGTAGTTCACGCCAGAGATGTGGGCCCATTTTACCGGGGCAAGCTTTTTGGCGCCTGTGGCCTCGCCTATTGCAACGAGAATCCTGTATGCAGTAGCAAGTGCTTCGCCACTGTTGCCCTCAAGCGCTTTTTCCTCGTCCCTTGCAAGCTCCATCCACCCACAATTTAGGTCTAGCGTATAAGAACCATTACTTCTCTCAACAGTTGTTGAATGCAGAAATTCATGCTCTTATCGGCAACGAAAAAGAGGATTAGTAATCAGAAGAATACAATGAGCAGGGCACATATACGCCTCTAACGGAGATAACATAGTTTCAAAAAGAGAAAAGGAATAGCATCCTAGATTTTAGCTCTTCGTTTAGCAACGACTGACGCCGTCATGTACAATATAAATCCGCAAGCCACAATTATTACACCGTAAAGTGACAGTGCGCCTCTCTCAAGGTATTGTCCAAATCCGACTAACAGGGCACCCATAAGTAAAAGGCCAATGCCTGCGCGTGCAGCGCCGGGCATCTGTATCTTATTCTGCTTCTTTTTAGACAATGCTGCTGCTAAGATTTTGGGAGTAGATAATGTTATAGTTTTTATGGCATCCTTTGGCAAGATAGAAACAAAGGCATGAAGATAGCAGTTGTCGGAATCGGGGTAGCAGGTGCATATCTTATGAATAGGCTGAGCGATGATCACAACATCCACGTAGTGGGGTTTGAGCGTATGCAAAAGGATGAGCACGATGCAGTATGTGCTTGGGCCACATGTGAAAATGTGATGGCAGGCCTTGCAAGAAACTGTGGCCTTAATTTCGATGACTATGTCTTGCATAACGGCCAGCACATGCAGGTGGACTTGGAGGAGAAGGGAAGCGTAGACATCAGACTCAAGGGAATGGTGAGCTATGACAAACTGCGTCTGATCCGAGATATGATAAGGGGCACAGAAATAAAGTTTGGACGTGCTCCAAGAAAGGAGGAGCTCGAATCTGACTTTGATATCATTATTGATTCGACTGGCTTTCACCGCAACTATCTGCCAAGAGTTGGAAATGAGACATGGATTCCCTGCGTGCAATACAAAGTTCGCTACCATCAGGGTAAGGAGCCCTTTGACGATTTTTATTTGCGAGCATTTCCGTCTATGTCGGGTTACTTTTGGTATTTTCCGCTTGGCAACGGCCAGGCCCATATAGGAGCAGGCGATTTCTTAAAAAGTCACAACCACTTTGTAGATGAATTTTTGAACAAGTACGACTGCGAAGTAATAAAAAAGGTAGGACGGCCTGTAAGGCTGACTCCCCCTGAAAACTGCCAGCCCTTTACTGATGGTCGCAAATCGATAGGAGCAGGTGAATCAATAGGTACCGTATATCCTCTACTGGGCGAGGGTATAATTCCGTCAACTTGGTGCGCCGAACTCCTTGTCCAGAACCTTCACGATATGACAGCATACCGGCAGGCAGTGCTTGAAAAATTCAAGATATATTCTCTTGTCTTCAAGTTCATCAAGCTGAAAATAACAGGCAGATTCAACATGATAAAACACGGGATGGACATGCTCAAATTATACCGGCATATGAAGAGCGAAGAAGAGCGATATGGCATGAAGGTCAAGATGAGCGATATGCTAAAGGTATCAGGAATCTAAAGCTTTAAAAATCTATCAAGAGCAGTGAAGTTAATGAGTGCAGCTAGCGATCAATCGAGGCAGCAGGAATTGGCTGCGATGGAGCAGAGGATAAATGAATTGGTCCAGCAGTCAAGGATTCTTGAAGCATATATGAATGACATCATGACACGACAAGTGACAGTAAGCAAGTTAATGGAAGAGGCCCACTTGGCTTCAAATACGATTCAAAATATTACGTCTGAGTCTGACGTGGAGTCGCTAATGCCTATCGGCATTGGCGTTTACGTCAAGACTACGGTGCCTCCTATAAAGAAGTTGCTCATTAACTTGGATGCTGGCGTCGCCATTGAAAAGAACAGAGAAGACGCCCTCAACTACGTGGAAACGAGGATAAAAGAGTATGAAGTAGCAGCAAGGCAGCTTGAGGCTCAAAGACAGGAAATAACAATGCGTATAAACCAGCTGCAATCGCAGATAAACCAGATGATACAGGCTGCCCAGCAACCCGGTTGATGCCGGTTCTGGTTGAAAATAATCATGTTTGATA
>JAICVG010000186.1 GCA_025935445.1 Nitrososphaera sp.
ATATTCTCAGGGGCTTGAGCTAGATGGTTGCAAGTCTTATTCTTACCCACTTCGGTTAGGACGGGGGCCTCTTCCTACTTATCTCTTACTCAAGGGTTTCAGATAAATTGCACTAGCCTTCAAAAACTGTCTTTGTACCTGACATCCCTATGCTTCTTTTATTATTTCTTTTCACGATCTATTATTAGATTTCTACTAGCCTCGTCTTAGAATGGAATTTCCAAAAAAAACATCTGAACTCCCTGGCTACGTTGAATCTACGCGAAAAGAGTCTATGCAATGAATGTAGGAAAGTCAGTAAAAGTCAGTCAAATTCATCAGCATCTTGCTCATATGCTGATCGGAATAAACCACACAGGATGGTACTGTAAGCGCCTTTGGGTAAGCGTAATTTATTATTATTTAACTTGTAGTAGTATCTCCTTTTTCTATTATCATGGACTAGGTCGGTATATGCGCCTTGTCATGCAACAATTCAGCCGCTTTTGCTTCTTGAAGAATTGAGACTCTAGTTGCGATCAATCATGTGTAGCTGGTTTTATAGTATATGAGAGGTTGCACCATTTTTTTCAATCACACCACTACCCTTATCGTCATATTCTGTTTAAGCCTGATTCGTACCCAAGTCATGATACCCTCAATGAAACTATTCGTATATGGGAGAATGCGATTAGTGCTGTGTCCTCCAACTAACCCTGACCTCCTGCGAGAAGATTTCATTTACTTCTTTGGATTGTTCCTTAGCTTAAAGACATATCTCTTTGTACTTCTTGTTATCGACGACGAAGATAGATTGTGCTATCATTTTCATTACATCATAGCTTTGTCAGATCCACTAGGCCATCATCAATGAATGTATATACACCGTCGATATCAGAAATAACCGTACGACACATTAATGAAGTGACGCGTAGTATGCAATTATACTAGCACACAGGTCTCTTTTGCAATCCTAGCCTTATTGCGTGCCACTAAAGTGTTGGCTAACCTATGCGTCACCTTGTCCTGCATAGTTTCTTTTCCTTATGATCCTGAAAATGCATCTGGCAAAAGTCGTTGTCACAGTCGTAGCAATGCCAACCTGAAATGGTATAACAGACTATACACTTGCCTATCGGTTTGTTGTAGTCGTAGTTTTTTCTTTGTTTTGTAGGAGATGTTTTTTGTTGCTTTGGCTGTGCCTTCATATGTCATATGCCTCAGAGGGCTAGAGAACTATTAGGAAAGCGCATTTACTTCAGAGTCCTCAAAAATTATAACCATTGTTAACGCTGTAACCCAACTGTCTCATTTAACAATCCTATTATTTAAGCATTAACGGCGCATCTGAACATTTAATATGTTTCAGACATGCTATGAGTTCCCATGCCCGCACCAAAGGGCAAGACTCTCATTGAAGTAACTGTAGTTGGGCCTGATAGGAAAGGCGTCGTAGCCGATATTACCAACTTTATCTTCAAAAGCGGCGGTAACATCGAAAAGATAAACCAGAATGTGCTCCGCGGCCTCTTTGGCATGCAGTTTGAAGCATCATTTGCAGAGGAAATCGGCAGGGAGCAGCTTGACCTTGGTTTAAAACAGCTTGCCAAAAAGCTCTCAATGGAAATAAAAGTTCATTATCAGGAGCCTAACCGACTCCAAAATGTTGCAATATTTGTAAGCAAGGAACCTCAATGTATTGTGAGGCTACTGCAAGCTAAGAAAAAGGGCCAAATAAGAGCCAATATCTCCGTCATCATTGCAAGCGACTCCACGCTCAAGTCAGTTGCAGATGATGTCGGAATACCCTTTCACGCAGTAGTTCATAGAGATCAGGCAGAGGCTGAAAACAGAATCCTGCAACTAATCGAGCAGTACAACATTGATCTAATAGTGCTCGCAAGATATATGCGCATACTGACACCAAACTTTGTTTGGCGTTATCCAAACAGGATAATCAATATACATCCGTCACTTTTGCCTGCATTTCCTGGGGCATATGCGTATGTTCAAGCATATGAGCGGGGTGCCAAGATAATAGGGTGCACTGCGCACTTTGTAACTGATGACCTTGACCAAGGTCCAATAATTCACCAAGAATCGTTCAAGGTATCGACTTCTGATACACTTGACACCATTAAGAAGAAGGGTCAGGAACTTGAAGCGGCAACCCTTCTTAAGGGAGTCACGCTCTACCTTGAAAACAAACTTGAAGTGTACTGGGGGAAGGTCTACGTCAAAAAAGATAAAGAAGAAATTAATCAGCAACAGAGAAAAAAAACAAAAGGTAGTTAATGGGCACAGGCCTGCTTATCGCATAATGTCAGCACCGGTATTTGGCATGACCGACTATGATTTTAGAATCACACTCAAAAAAATCAAGCGAGCTATAATACCTGTGGGCTCTCTTGAGCAGCACGGTGCTCATTTACCAGTATCGACTGATTCTCTTATTGCTGAATACGTTGCAAGGCTCCTAGCAGAAAAAATTGGCGCGTTTGTGCTGCCCGTGATTTCATATGGTGTCTCATTTGAGCATAAACCAATGTTCAATGTGTCGCTTCGCAACTCGACGCTGTCTACAATGTTATGCGACACATGCATTTCACTTGCAGAAAACAGGATAAGGGAAATAATCATCCTAAACGGCCATCACGGTAATACAGGGGCGATCCAGTACATTCCGCAGGAGATACAGAGCAAGATACCTACTACAGATGTCAATATTCACACCCTACATTACTGGCAGATGATTACGCCAGAGTTTGACCATGCAGGTGAGGTTGAAACCTCCCTTGTATTGGCAATTGCGCCTGAACTTGTGCATATGGACCGAGCCAGGCCAAATTCCAAAGATCTATCGAAATCAAAGGCAGCTTATAGCAGCCTCACTAATGCCCCAGGGTCTTTTCCCAAGATTACCGGTAATGGTGTTTGGGGAGACCCGATGAGGGCTACTGCTTCAAAAGGTGACAAACTGATAAAAGAAATTATTGCAAACCTTACCAAGACGATAGATGAGCTTAGCTGAAAGATGATGATGATGTTATTATTGTACTTTTTATGTACTGCAAAAGAAAAAATAATCTTATGCAAACAATCCGATCTACTGTACAGGGCTTATTCAATTTACCTTTGACAACTCCAAGGTAGCTGCCTAGCATAAATGATTGAATCTTCAGATGTTCGCTGTTGGTATTATTGTGTGACGCCAAACATAAATCTGCTCTAGTTTAGGAAGGAGTTCATATTCTACTACCACCTACTATCACACATAAACAAAACCATTAGTATTGAAACGCTGGCAGAGAGGCTCTTGTAAGACTACTACATATTTCTCTGCGTTGCTTCCTTTTGCATTTTCACTTTGCGGATCCGAAGCTGTCTCTGTATCTTCTTATCTTTTATTAGCATTAAAGCCTACTAAACAGGCCATGGTTGTTTGCGTAACCATAAGGTCTAGAAAAGAAGGATTTTTCTCATGTAATCTCTCACTGCTCTGATAGGGAAGGCGTAGCCTATCGTGATGCCAGCATATACTATTATCTTTGGATCCTTTATTGTATCTATCTTGTCCTAATGTCAGTTTTATTATATATGATCCTATAAAATTTAACTATTATAATCTATCTAATATCAAAGTCATGTAATAAGCATATTGCCATTGTCTGCATCTGATGGAGCGGCTAGTAGAAGATCTTAAATTACTCCTAGAAGATAATCTTTAGGTACAACCTAAAGGTGAAATATGATCTATGTCAATACAACAGCAACAACAACCTATGCCTATAGTCCTTTTAAGAGAGGGCACTTCTGAAACAAAGGGCAACCAGGCGCAGAGAAACAACATCACTGCAGCAAAGACAATAGCAGAAATTGTGCGCACAAGCCTTGGCCCAAGAGGAATGGACAAGATGCTTGTAAACAACCTTGGCGATGTAACAATAACAAATGACGGTGCTACAATTCTCAAAGAGATAGACGTTCAGCATCCAGCAGCCAAGATGATGGTAGAGATTAGCAAGGCTACAGACAATGAGGTGGGAGATGGCACAACCTCAACAGTTGTTCTTGCTGGGTCTCTCTTGTCCAAGGCCGAAGAACTGATAGCAAAGGACGTTCATCCTACTGTCATA
>JAICVG010000059.1 GCA_025935445.1 Nitrososphaera sp.
AAACTGTCTTATGAAGATGAGAAGAAAAGAATTAAACTACAACAAGAAAGTTAGGATCTTCGATCCAAGAGAGCTTACAATGAACTGAAGAGGGTTCTTATCAAGATGTCCAAATTTTGTTAAATAGTTTTATGTTTGTCTGAATAGACGGTGATATGTGTTGTTGAAGCTAATTACTTCAGATCAGATGTATGCAATCGAACAAAACGGCCATTCTATTTTTGGAATGCGACGTTTTCTTATGATGGAGAACGCTGGCCACGGGGTAGCGGATTTTGTTGTCCGAAAGTTCAAGACCTTGAAGAACAAGAGAATAGTTGCGATGTGCGGCACAGGCAACAACGGCGGCGATGGGTTCGTTGCATCGCGTCACCTTGCTGGGTATGGAGCCAAAGTCGTGGTCATTTTACTTGGGAGCCCTTCTGATTTAAGAAGTGAAGAGGCAAGGCTTAACTGGAGCATAATCGAAAAAATGGATTCAATTGAATTAATATTTGGCAAGGAGTTAACCAGCGAGATAAAGAGCCGAATCGCCAATGCTAACATTATCTTGGATGGCATATTTGGCACAGGCATTAAGGACGAGATCAGGCAGCCCTATGCGTCTGCAATAGATGCAATAAACAAATCTAAGGCTTATGTTTTGGCAGTCGATATTCCTTCAGGATTTGACCCAAACACTGGGCAGATCCATAAAAAATGCATCATGGCAGATGCCACTATTACCTTTCATCGATTAAAGGTTGGACTTGCAGATAAGAAGAAGAATAAAAAGAAATACACAGGCCCTGTATATGTGGAATGGATAGGGATACCACCGGAGGCTGAAAAGGGGATCGTATGAACCCAGCAGTATTGCAGATCGCAGTAGGCCCGATGGCCAATTTTACCTACATCGTCGCTGATGAGGAAAATGGCGAAGCTGCAGTCATTGATCCTTCGTGGGACTTGGATAAAATATTCCAAACGCTAAAAAAGAACAGCTGGCGGGCCAAGTATATCATCAATACTCATACTCATTTTGATCATGTGATTGGAAACGAGCAGATGGCAGAAGTAACTGGTGCCAAGAGAGTGCAGCATAAAAACTCGCAGCTGGAAAAAGACATTGCAGTATCTGATGGGGATACGATCGAAATAGGGAGCATCAGGCTACGGGTTTTGTACACACCCGGTCACTCTAAGGACAGCATCTGCCTCCTACTTGATGATCAATTTGTTTTTACTGGCGACACACTCTTTGTGGGCAACTGCGGTAGAGTGGATCTTCCCGGAAGTGACGCAAAAGAGATGTACGATAGCCTATTTAATAGGCTGGCAAAATTGGACGAGAATCTCATCCTGTATCCCGGTCACAACTATGGTCCGACTTCTACATCTACGATAGGACATGAAAAGAAAACCAACTCTGTGCTCCAGCCTAGGTCAAAACAAGAATTCTTGGAGCTTATGACCGGTAGTGAATAGATGCTCGACATAACAGCGTCTGACAGACTTGCAGTCAAAAGTTTTGCTACGAAAACCCCTGTTTTTGTGTGTGTGATCTCGTACACTGCCACAAGCGAGATTTCGGGGCTTACGGTAGCAGGGGCAAACGCCGAACTAGTGAAATATACATCGCCGGCAGACGCGGAATTTCTGTATCATGGACGCTGCAGATGCATTGATGTTGTACCAGCTACACCTGATGGCAAGCCTACGCCTGCACTCATTACACGGACTGCATTACAATTGGCAAGGATCCCCCTTCTGGTAGTTGATGCAGGGGCAAAGGTCAAGCCCTCAATACCCTATATATCGTTTGGAGTTGAACCGGGTAGAAACATCATAAACGAAAATGCTATGGACATCTCAAGCGTCAAGCGTGCATTTGAGCATGGTGAGCTGCTTGGAAAACAACTGGCCATCATGTCAGATCTAATAGTGGTAGGCGAGAGCATTCCTGGAGGCACTACGACTGCACTTGCCGTGCTGAGAGCGCTTGGCATTGATGCAAGGTTTAAGGTAAGCAGCAGTATGCCGGAAAATCCGCACAATCTGAAAAACAAGGTAGTAGATTCTGCAATAGAGAGAGCGATTGCTGGTGGTGGGATTGGAAGGATCAGCTCGCCCTTTGAAGCTATATCCAGTTTTGGAGATCCAATGATGCCTTCTGTAGCCGGCATTGCAAGTGGTGTGCTGTCTGCAAGTGGCAAGATTATGCTTGCCGGAGGCACTCAGATGTCTGCAGTCGTCGCAATATTGAAGCGCCTTGGCAGGCCGCTTAAGGGTCTTTGTATTGGTACTACAACATATGTGACAAAAGATCCGTCATCAGATCTCTCTGGCCTTGTAAGGATGGCTTCGGAGCGAGTTCCAATTTTATCTTGTGATCTTCATCTAGGCGAATCGAATAAGCCAGGCCTGCAGGCATTTGCAAAGGGGTTCGTAAAGGAAGGCGTCGGTGCAGGCGGCGCTTCAATTGTGGCTATCACAAAGTCAAGAGGTAAAATAACGGGTAAAAAATTAATGAATGCAATTGAAAAAGAATACGAAGTTTCTATAGAGGCCGCAGGATACTAGCTGCATTTCAACACTCCATGGGGGTCACAACTACTTAGCTTTTTTAGGTAAATTGTAGTATATTTACTGCTACAGCAGAGTACTTACAGTTTGACTCTAAGCTTGCTGTCGTCGTCCTTTGCAATGTGATGGTACATATTCTTTGGTTTTATATCTAGTTGGAATTCATATAACAATAAAAACTATTGATAGAGCTCTAGCTTGTAGTTCCTAGTCATAATGATGACGGTTTGCTCTGAAATTTGCGTGATATAAAAGGACTCGATGGGTCGACAAAACGCCACTCCTTGTCCAATGCTCGAGTAATGCCGATCCTTGGCGTAGTGACAATATGCTTGGGCCTCTTACCAAACTCGATATAAATCTCTGATTCAGAATTGGTCATATCAGTTCCATTGAGTAATGATGTGATATTGAGAGCCTGTGTGAGCTTGCCAGGACCAGAGGTGAGTGAATAAATGTCGTCGACTGGCCGGAACTGCCTCATCAATTCGATGCCTTCTACCGGCTCAATTCCCCGAATCAGGATTGCGCCTGCTTCTACCTTGCTTCTTCTTGCAGAGACATTTAAGCAAAAGTGGTTGCCGTAGGTGAAATACACGTAGGCCTTTCCAACGTCGCCAAACATGATTTTATTTCTGCCTGTTGGACCAACATACGCATGGCTTGCTAGGTCATCACTATAGCCGTATGCCTCTGTCTCCACGATTATGCCAGCGAGCCGAAACTGCATATTATTATTTCTTATTGTGCGGACAAGCTTCTTGCCAAGAAGATCTTTTGCCACGACTTCAGTAGGCCGCTGGTAAAATGAGCTGTTCTGACAGCTCACAAATAATCCTCCAATGACGCTTCACTCTCTTCTTCCTTGTTGATTTCTACAACTAGCTTTTTCAGATCGGCTTCCAGCGCAGAAAGAAGGCCTTTGTTGTAAATAACCGCTGCTGGGTGGAAAGTCAAAAAGTACTTTTGGCCTGCCCTCTCCACTATCTTGCCTCTACTTGCAGTTATCGAACTGCCGCCTAAAAGCGAAGAGTATGCAGTCCTGCCAAGTATACAGATCACTTTGGGCTTGATCAATGCAATCTGCCTGTCAAGATATGGTCTGCAGGCGGTCAGCTCGTCTTCCTTCGGGACCCTGTTGTTTGGAGGCCGGCACTTGACCATGTTTGTGATGAACACCTGTGACCTTTCGATGCCTGCTTTTTTCAGGAGGTCGTCAAGGATTCGACCAGCGGCTCCTACAAATGGCCTGCCCTCTTTGTCTTCGCTATGACCTGGTGCCTCTCCTATGAACATTATCTTGGTAGAAAGCTGACCTTCGCCTGGCACAGCGTTCTTCCTTGTCCGTGCCAGCTTGCAGAGAGGGCAACCTCTTACCTCAGCAGCAATCTTCTCAAGTGAGTCATCATGCTTTTGTGCCGCCATAAGATATCATCTTCTTCTTCTTCTCCAAGAACATATATCTTTTAAAAAGCATGCATACTCTTCCTCTTTTTTAATAACCCTATTACTATAAGTATAATTCCGACAATTATGCCATAGACAGAATAGACATATGAATTGGTAATGATAAAGCAGTTCCTCTCCATTTCTTCTAAGCGCTCCGGAGTTAAAACAGACCTGTCAACTTGCACAAGGTCTGACAGGCATTTGACGCCCTGAAAATTAAGGTAAATAGCAACTGCTCCACTTGCAGCAAGTGTTATTGCTCCAATGTAGATGTACTTTTTATACAGTCTGGGCGAGCGTATGATAGCATCCGGCAGCACCTATTACTTATACACTATGACAGAAGGACAAGATCAGTCTGCGCGAATTATGAGTCAATGGGTCGATAGATACGATTCTATCAGAAGATCTGAGCAATCTAGAGCAGACTTTAAAAGAAGGATAAAGGTCTCAGTGGAGGCAGCAATAAAGTATGGGAGAATCCTATAACGCTTGGGGCCTAACAAAAAAATGGTATCCTGAAGAGTGTGCCATGTTATTAGCTGAGATGGAGAAAACTAGCGTTTCGATAGAGTCGGAGTGATCGTCTGAGAGGAGTTAATTCTCAGAGCAGCGCAGCGCTGCAGTACTGGCAATTCGCTATAACAGGTCCAAGGAATTCGGATGATTTTGCAAGCCATAATATACGTGAAACTTTGTTGACGCTGTCTTAAAAGGCAGAGATTTTTCAGGTGACCGCAGACTATTGCTTGAGCTGCTGGCAAGAAGAGACACATCCAAATGTGTAAATGGCAGCAGCATTGCGCCATCTAATATCACTCATCCACTATTCAACTGGCTAACGTGACTGATGACTTTTGAGGTTGTAATTTGCTTAAGGAATACAAAGACAGAGAGCAGAAGAAAGAATGAGAAGGTTACAACACGCTTATGTATTATATTATAAGTACTTGCAATTTTCGGCAAGCCTATTTTCTTCCAGACCTGATCTGGCGTATTATGTCAAGTACGTCGTCAGCGTCCTCAGCCTCTGGATTAATCTCTAGATAAGAGTTCAGAACTTTTAATGCTTCTGAAGGATTGCCCTTTTTAAGAAGTACGATCCCCTTGTCCCTTACTGCATCAGGATTATACCGGTCGATAGCAAGCACCATTTCATTTGCAATATTGTACCTGTCCATGTCCTGTATTTCGTAATAACTTCCTTTCAGATTGTTCAGCATCCTTATCACAACTTGGGCTGCTGTCGCTTTCTCCACGAGTGCATGGGTAAGAGGAATGTTCTGTTGTGGATATGTTTGATCAATCAACGCTTTGAGTGAATAGTCGTCCATTATCCTACCGCCATTAAACGGATCGACGATGATCTCACCACTGTTGTCCTCGAGAATATGCTTGATCAAAAAGTGGCCGGGAAAGTTCACAGGGTGCATCTTGAAGTTCACTGAGCGGGCGACTCTAATGTAAAGTATGCAAAATGTAATAGGGATCCCTATTTTGCGTTCGACTACTATGTTGAGGTAGCTATTGAGTGGATTGTAATAGTCATCGGTGTTTGGTTTGAATTTTTGCACGTTAAAGAGATGGTCATTTATCTTTTCTATTATCCGGGTTGGTCGCGGCGGTATATTGCCGCCCCTTTTAAGCATCCGGGCTACGTCCTGTCCCATTGCATCTATCGAGGACAAGAGCGCAGAGACATCAAGACTAGGGTAAGCAAGTATCCTTGCAAGATGCAGAGCATACTCGGCCAGCCTGTCGGTGTCATCAGACGATGTGATGAAAGTGACGACGCTGCTTCTCCAATCTCGAATCAAGGAATTGATATCGGCGGCCAATTGTCTTCTCAAGTGGCTGGCACCTATTTATGTCAATCATAGAAGTCTGGATTGCAAATATGAGAATAAAACACCTTATCATAAAATTCTCGTTTTACGTTATTATTTTCACTTTTATAATGAACCAAAATATACTTGGGTTAATAAAAATTAAGATAAACGCTTTTATTCAAACTTTCCAGCCTTCACTCCTGTGATAGACGGTAAAACTAAGACTATTCTTGATAGAAAAATAAGTTTTCTGGCTCTAGCTGCTATAATAGCAGCACTGGCGACGGCGACCTCCATTAATTTCTCAGGCACTGCGTTTGCCTATACAGAGGACGACCCGGCAGTAGTGTATTCCTGCTTCGATACAAATGAGGACGGAACCTTTGTGACACAAACAGATAACGAAACTGGAGAAGTAAGTCTTGTTCCCTGCGAAATAGACCACGGAGACAATGCATGGATGTTGACATCCTCTGCACTGGTGCTTATGATGACTCCTGCAGGGTTAGCGATATTCTATGGTGGTCTGTCGAGACAAAAGAATGCTGTCAACACACTTCACATGGTGTTTATTACTACGGGTGTAATTGCGGTGCAGTGGGCACTCTGGGGATATAGTCTGGCCTTTGGACCTGATGCGGGAGGATATGGATTCATAGGAAACTTAGATTGGGCAGGCCTGCAGAACGTGCTTCATGATGTACCCTCAATTGCGTACGGTGGTATAGATGGTACAACCATACCTCACCAGACATACATGGTATTCCAGATGATGTTCGCTATCATTACACCTGCACTAATCGTAGC
>JAICVG010000201.1 GCA_025935445.1 Nitrososphaera sp.
AAGCTGTATGTTCCACCTGTGTCTTCCTTTGATGCAACAATGGTATTAATCTGACCAGCTACAGCCATATGTTTTCCTTTGTTGGGTTTAACGATTTTTACTTTATTATTATTCATATTATTCAGAACTCCTGAATCCTAACAATCAGATTTAAGCATTTAATACGACGAGTTGGAAACGTGAGCTTCACTTCTAACCCACATGTCATGGCTTTAAAGGTAAATTAATATTATTAAATTAATCAATTGTTATGCAGGGAACTAATGCCTACGGCTGAAGACTTTAGTTCTTTTCATCTAAATATCGTTGGGGCATAAAAACATATTTCATAATTTACATTAATATCCATCTTTACCAATGGATTATAACAAAACCATGGAATTACCATTTATGATTTGCAAGATTATAATTAAAAATGCTTGTTATGCATGAATGAGTAGAGCAATTAAATTCTGCAAGAACTGGTCCACACGGATTTTGAAACAAATGTAAAAAATAGCAGCGACAATAACGCCAATATTCCTTAAATACTTAAATTGTATTATTTAGAAGCGGATTGCCATGTCAACAACTCAGCTTGACTCTAAATCATATGGCCAGTATAATGCGAAGGCTTATTCGGCTGGAAGTCCAACATCACCGCTTTCTCCAACCATAATCGCTCGGCGGGATCCCGGCGAACACGACGTTCGGCTCGAAATCCTTTTCTGCGGTATCTGCCACTCTGACCTCCACCAAGTTAGGAATGAGTGGAGCGTTATGCCGACTGTCTATCCCTGCATTCCAGGCCATGAAATAATTGGTCGTGTCACGCAGGTCGGCTCTGCAGTCACTAGGTTCAAGCCCGGTGATATCGCCGCGGTTGGCTGCCTGGTTGACTCCGACGGTTCCTGTCCCGAATGTCAGGCTGGTCTTGAACAGTTCTGTCCCAACATGATTCTCACCTATAATTCACCGGACGCGCACCTAGGGGGCGTGACCTACGGTGGCTACTCTGAGAGTATCGTCGTCAAAGAGCACTTTGTCTTTAGTGTCCCTTCCAATCTCAATCTCGCCGGAGCCGCTCCTCTCCTCTGCGCAGGAATCACAACATACTCACCCATGCGTCACTGGGGAGTCACGAAGGGTAAGAAGGTTGGCGTGGTCGGTCTTGGCGGACTGGGCCACATGGCCGTGAAGTTTGCTCATGCACTTGGAGCTCACACCGTTGTCTTTACCACCTCACCTAACAAGAAGGATGATGCGCTTTCCCTGGGCGCCGACGAAGTTGTCCTTTCCCGCGATGCTGACCAGATGAACAACCACGCTGGCAGTTTTGACTTTATCCTCGACGCCGTTTCCGCTGAGCACGACGTCAACGCCTATATACAATTACTCAGCCGTGACGGCAACATCACCCTTATCGGCGGTGTAGATAAGCCTCACGCCGTCTCTGCCTTTGGACTTTTGTTCAAGCGTCGCAGCATTTCGGGTTCGCTCATAGGTAGTATCGCCGAAACGCAAGAGATGCTCGACTTTTGCGGCAAACACAACATTACCGCAGATGTTGAAGTCATCCCAATCCAGAAGGTCAACGAGGCTTATGAGAGACTACTCAAGTCTAATGTAAAGTATCGTTTTTCCATCGATATGAAATCTCTTAAATCCAGTTAAGTCAGCAAAGTTTAGTTCTATCGACTCTAAACCTAACTAATCCATTTTAGAATAAAGAATCCCAATATAGAACCGATATCGTCACCATCCCTCCGGGCCCAAAATTTGTGTCAAAAATGATTCACAAAATCTATCCTGACGGTAAGAATCCCCAGACGTGTTTGAAATAGTCCTAATTTAAGAACTGGTCATCAACAGGGACCAAACACACCCGAACAGTATTGAATAAAATAGATAAAGAGCTATGCAATTATAATCATGTTTAGGTGTCATTCATTTCGTCATTGTATCAACGGAGAGCCTCATCAAATACATCTTATATCACTTATTGCCATATATACGCATGATACCATCCAAATTTCCGTTTATAGCGGATGAATTTAATGGAAAACGCGCGCTTGTAACAGCTGGCACTGCTGGAATAGGTAAGGCTGTGGTAACACGGCTTCTGGATGGAGGCGCCACAGTCATAACGACTGCACGTACGAAGACAAACGTTGATGAAAATGCCAAACTTAAATTTGTTCAATCCGACCTTAGCACATCCGAAGGCTGCACCAGTGTGGTCAGAGAAGTAATCTCCCATTACGACGGCATTGATATCCTTGTGAATGTTTTAGGAGCATCAGCAGCACCAAGCGGAGGCTTTATCAAATTAAGTGATGAAGAGTGGCAAAAAGAGCTGAACATAAACCTTATGGCAGCTGTCCGGCTTGACAGAGGATTACTTCCTAGCATGCTGCAGCAAGGCGTTGGCGTTATTATACATGTGTCTTCCATCCAGAGAAAGCTTCCTCTATTTGAAGCGACGTTGGCGTATGCGGCAGCGAAAGCAGCGCTGACGACTTACAGCAAGGGATTGTCAAATGAAGTGGGACCAAAGGGAATTCGTGTGAATTCAGTTGCCCCTGGATTCATTGAAACCTCGGCTGCTGAAGCTCTCATCGAACGTTTATCCAAACAGTCGGGCACAGATATGCAGACAGCACGCCAAGAATTAATGAAATCTCTTGGCGGCATTCCTATAGGTCGTCCAGGTCGTCCAGAAGAGGTGGCAGAACTAATCACATTTCTAGTTTCGGACAGAGCATTATCAATCAACGGGAGTGAATATGTGATCGATGGGGGAACAGTTCCAACAGTCTGATACACACGATTGTTGGACATGACTGTTCCTCAACGAAAGTAACTGCGCTGCAATTGCTCGGATAAAGTTAATCGATAGAAACAGCTAAATACCAAGGTAGTAGAATCCTACTACATGCAGGGTTCGAATCCCGATGAATCGAGCCTTCTATCAAAATTTTTCATATAAGATTAGCAATCATTAAAAACATTGGGCACAAAAATTAGGTCAAAAATGATTCACAAACCTCCTGCGCCATACCTATCAATTTAACTTATCCAATGGGAAAGCACATCCACAAATACTCTAAGAAATTATTATCTCTCTGCCTTTACGAGAGAATATGTCAAGACTCTGGCTGAAATTGCCAAAAATGATATGAATCCTCTGCCATCCTATTATGTTACCTGCACAAAAACTTCTATATCTTCTCGTGTCTACATATTTATGAGATTGTAATGAAAGTCCTTGCGCACGTTATGAGAAATATCAATGAATTCAATATCCCTCCTGGTGATTCTAACGGTTATCAGATATTATATTTTGGTGTAAACTTGATACTTATGTTTGATTACAGGCTGTCTTTTGACATAGAGGTGGAGAATTCAAATGAACAAATTGGAGTTTTGATAATTAGTAGAAAAAACGTTCAGACTTGGAAAACTAATACCAATATCGAAGATATGACTATATATTATAATAAAAATGGAACAAGAATCAGCGATGTTTTTAAGCCAACAGTAAGTGATGCCTATGCATTTATTTTAGACAATAGGTTTTCATCTACAGAACATTATAAAACAAAAAAGGTTGGAGTTACACTTGTTCATGCCTGGCAACAAGAAATAAAGGAGTCACAACTAAAAGATAGAGAAGTTAGTGACTTTAAATCATAGTCAACAAGTGGGTCTTAAAATCATTTCAAATTTGATTCGCAAACCACTGGCCCCGAAAATAATGGGTTCATATATGTGAGTCTGCTATCTTATTTCCAGCCGCATTAGCTCCACTCATATGCATTTGCAGTGAATTCTTCGGAGGTCACTGAGCCAGCTATCTCTACTACGATAATTTGACTATTCATCCAAGATAGTTCCTGAGAA
>JAICVG010000124.1 GCA_025935445.1 Nitrososphaera sp.
TGCATGTTACGCAATTGTATAGATAAGCTAGGTAATAGATAAGAGAGAACTCAAATGGCAATTGTATCCTCATGACAAACTTGATTGTATTATCCATCAAACTATTTTCATAAAATGTAGAGCTAATATCTTTTTTGTTATACGGCTAAGTTTCATAAGTAAATACTATTAGTATTTATTTATATACTAGGTATTTAACAGAGGACAAAAGTTCAAAATAGATGAAGGTTCTGCATATACATGCCGAGATTTGTTAGAAGAATACGCTAAGAATAGAATAGATGCAAAAAAACCAAGAAACGAAGGCAGAACGTATATCATAGACAAGCTGGAAGGTTTGGACAAGGAAAATCTTGAAGTGCTTGCACCATTTGTTGATGTTGTAAAGATATACGGAATTCTACCACTTCTCATCTCAGAAGAGACGCTGAAGAAGAAGATCAAGTTCTACCGTGCTCTCAACATTGAGGTTTCTAGTGGAAGCACCATTTCTGAGTATATGATAGCAGAAAATGCATTTGAAAAATTCGTTGGAGAAGCTGCAAAGATAGGCTTTGACATTATAGAAATAGGAGAAAATAGTTCCAATCTGAACCTTGAACAGAAGAGAAAGATTACTGAAAGCATACTCGCCAAAGAACTTGATGTTCAATGGAAGGTTGGCAAGAAAGATCCAAGGCATCAGCTTACGCTAGATATTACTCTAGCTAAAATCGAAGAAGCAGTCAAACTAGGTTCAGATAAAGTCGTACTTGAAGCAAATGAGGGCATAAATGTTGGTATTTATGAGGAAAAAGGCTTCATAAGATGGAATTTCGTTGGCGCGTTGACTGCGAAGTTTCCTCCAAGCACGTTCATTTTTGAAGCTCCTTTGGAATCACAGCAGTCTGCATTGATTGCAGAGTTTGGTCAGCGGGTCAACTTAGCTGAAGTACGAATTGAAGCCGCATCTGCTGTGGAGTCGCAGAGGAGAGGATTTCCAACAAAAGCAGCATTTAGTGTATATAATCTTAGCAAGAACCCTGGAGGAAGTCCAGCAGCCAAGTTTGTTTACTTTGTAATGAAATCAAAGCATCCAATTGATCAGGTTGAGCTCATGAATATGACTAATCTTTCGAGGAGGACAGTGCAAAGCGCAGTGGAGGAGCTTAAATTACAAGGGTTAATTATTGAACGAAGCAACTTAGATGATGCACGAAAGAAGCTATACACCCCCGTTCAATTTGAATGGCTATGAATCAACTATAACTAAAAATCTTCTCTATCGACGAGCATACTGGCCAAGAAATGGCAAGAAATTTGAGAGAGACGCACAAAGCTATCAAAGAATGAAGCAGGAAAGAGAAATGTGGATCTACGCTTCTTGAGGAAATTTATATCAGTTGTTTAGCATCATAGGACATGACAGTAATTATGCAGGTATCCTTTATGGTTGCAGAACTTTCGTATTGTAAGGATGAGCAGAATTTTCCTTATAAAATGACACTTGATGTCAAAGAACGCATATAAAAAGGGACATTTCCTGTACGTAGGACGAAAATACTTGGCAAATAGTACCTTTAGAGTGCAATCACACAAGTTCAGCCAGGACAACATCCAGACTACACTTGTGTGCTCAAAATGCGACGAGGTCTTTTCCAAAGAGTTCCCTTTAGACCTCGAGGGTCAGACGATAGAGTTCAAGTGTCCAGTGTGTGGCGTGCCCGGCGAAGCAGATCTTCCATATAAAAGCGCCGAAGAACGCGAAGAGCTGGAAGAGGACTTTGAAGAGGTGGAAGAAGAAGAGGGCGGCGAAGAGTTTGATGAAGAATACTAGACGGCTGTGCGGAGTAAGTTCTGACTCTCAAGCCTCATCTGGTATTCAATTCTAAGGATAGCTATGTCATTAATACGGATACCCAGCTCTGAACGGCTACCAAAATTAGATAACAGTATTACTCTCTCTCTCTCTGGCAGAGGCGCCTGCAGATACGTGTAGAGAGTCACACGATATATTTATGCTTAAAACAAGCACACAAAAACCGAGTTTACCTTATGATGACAATTGAGCAAACTCTATTGTAACTACTAGGCATCTCATGTACTTCCCAAGCTACTTCTTAGCCAGCTTACCTAGCTGCGCAAGCAGTGCGGAAAGCTGAATTTCTGGATGCGCACCAGCAGTAAGTCTATAGTCATACTCCGCCATTATAGCTGCAAACTCCTCTGGTTTTTCGATCCTCATTTCATATGCCTCCTCGTTTGCATACTTCATAAAGTCGCCCTCTGACATGCCATAGACCTGCGTCAGCTCAAGAAGCTTTGCTCTTGAGTCATTGAACCTGCCAGACATTGCAAGGCGCAGCACTTCGCCCACCCTTGCCCTGCCAGAAAGACCGATAGCTGCCGTAACACTTGCCACAGATACTGAGCCCGTGCTGGCTGCAGCTTGCATGATGTTTATAGAGTGGCGTAGGTCGCCACCTGTTGCCCCATATATCTGAGCAAGAGCCTTTTCTTCATATTTCACCTTCTGTTGTTCGCAGATCATTTTCAGATGATCGATAACATCTTCTTTTGGTAAGCGTGTAAATCTAAATACTACACACCTGCTCTGTATCGGCTCTATTATCTGAGATAGATAATTACAAATAATAACAAATCGTGTCGTCCTTGCACTGTCTTCAATTATGCGCCTAAGTGCAGTCTGGGCCTCAGAAGTCATCTCGTCAGCTTCGTCAAGTATGATTATCTTGGGCTTACCAAACTCTTTGTCACCTGCCAGCTTAATTGAAGCAGCAAACTCTTTTACACGCTCTCGCACCATCTTGATACCGCGTTCGTCTGATGCATTAAGTTCGAGCGTGTTCTTCCTCCATTCTTCTCCCAGAAGCTCCATTGCAATGCAGAGCGCAGTGGTGGTCTTGCCAACTCCTGCCGGTCCGGCGAACAGCATATGGGGTATGTCAGGACTCTTAATGAGGTTGCTTATGCCCTTAATTATCTCCTTCTGATCAACTACCTCACTTAGTTTCTTTGGCCTGTATTTCTCAGACCACATAAGGTTCGCTAGATCTGTTTTTTTGGCCGACTCCATTACGAAGCGCTCTCACTGAAGTTATTAAACCATTAATAGGTTGCTATTTTGCCTCATAAACTGCCAATTTATGATAATAAAAACAACTATAGTAGCTAGCTACTAGCTTTACAAAAGCTGTGCTGATATGATATATAATAAGTACTCCGTTCTTAATAGCTCTCCCCAATGGCCGATATCACCCGCTCAGAGCCAAAGATTGAAGCTATTCAAAGCATTTACCAGCTAGGCTACATGCTGGAGGAGGTCAGGGTGACATATAAAGAGGATGCTAAGATGAGCGTCGGCAACATTGTGATTGATGCAAAAGAAGGCGATATGTCGTCTCTCCCGCGTTGGATTGCCAAGATTCTTGTCGAGCAGGGTGCAGTCGAAATCCAGTCAAGCGACGTCACCGGCTACATATCACGGACTATGAATCGCGAGCGCATTGCAAAGCCCCATGACCTCTCTGGAGTCGATGTTGACTTTTACGTAAGGGTCAGCGATTACCTTGAAGGTCTGAAGGAGCGGGAAAGAGAAAACCTGATTATTTCCTTAAATACATTTGTAGCCTCTCGACTTGAAAAAATAGTCAAGCTAGCTGCAGCCTCATCGCTTTCCCCCGAGCTTGAAGGCAAACTATCTGCGGAAGAAAAGGAGCTTTACATCCTGATAAACAAGGTTTCAACGAAATTCAAAAAAGGAGTGCTAAAGAAGTTTGTCTGAGCAGCAGACCGCGGCAGCGCTTGCAAACGATCTGGAAAAGTTCCTCAAAGCATTCAAAGACCGCGACAGCAATTACAAGTATTTTGACAGGATAAATAACATGATGGCGTCAGGTGCTCAGTCGCTTATTGTAGACTATATCGATCTCGATTCTTACAACCCTCTCCTTGCCAAAGAGATAACGCATAAGCCCGATGAATATCTTGAGGCATTCAACGAAGCAGTCCTATCAGTCCTGCGCGAGATCCATCCTGACTATGAGCAAGAAATCCGTGAAAAGATCCGGGTCAGAATAGGCAATTACACTGTGCAAAAGGGCCTGCGTGAAATAAACGCTGATTTGATAAATAAGCTTGTGAGCATCTCTGGCATGGTCGTGCGCTCGTCAGAAGTCAAGCCCCTTGCTAAGAAGGTTGCATACAAATGCACGAACTGCAACACGGTCACAGAGGCGCAGCTCAAAGGTCTTGTCATGAAAAAGCCGATTAAATGCCCTGCGTGCTCTGAAAAAGAACTCGAAATGGATCCGGAGAGCAGTTTATTTATTGACTTTCAGATGGTGCGGCTGCAGGAGCTGCCTGAAGATCTACCTGCAGGCCAACTGCCACATTACATTGAAGTTACTGTGATGAGCGACCTTGTAGACCAATGCCGCCCTGGCGATAGAATCATACTCACAGGTATAATTAGAATAGAGCAGGAGCAGCTGGCTCCGCAGGCCAAGACTAGCCTTTTCCGGCTTCGTATGGAAGGCAACAACATCGAGTACCTTGGTGGCAGGGCAGGGAGCAAGGACACAAGGTATGTTGAAAGAATAATGATAAGCACAGAGGACGAGCGGCAAATAAGAACGATAGCAAGCAAGCCCGATGCATACGAAAAGCTAATCGCCTCATTTGCTCCCCACATTTATGGCCATGAGCCGATCAAGGAAGCAATACTGCTGCTCATTGTAGGATCCGTGACAAAGAGGCTTGAGGATGGCTCTACTAGAAGAGGGGATATCAATGTACTTTTGGTAGGTGACCCAGGTACGGCCAAATCTGAGATGCTAAAATTCACCGCCAAGATTGCTCCAAGGGGACTATACACTTCCGGTAGGGGTTCTACAGCTGCAGGTCTGACAGCTGCAGTCATTCGTGACAAGTCAGGGATCATGATGCTAGAGGCAGGTGCTGTAGTATTGGGCGATCAGGGAATCGTATGCATTGACGAATTTGACAAGATAAAGCCGGAAGACCGATCGGCACTTCATGAAGTGATGGAACA
>JAICVG010000176.1 GCA_025935445.1 Nitrososphaera sp.
GAAAGATACTCATAGGTCAGGGCGTTGTTTCCCAAGTCGGTGTGCTTATTCGAGCGCTTAATGAAAGCGCGGCCCAGGTTGCAGTCGTTACAGGCAGGACAGTCAAATCAAAGGCAGGCGATGAGCTAAAGTCCTCTCTTGAAAAGGTCTCTCTAAAAAGCTCACTGCACGTAGTAAATCACGCATCAATGGATATCGTTGACAAGCTGCAGGACAAGATTGGCGACAAACTCCCCGACTTTGTAATTGGTTTTGGCGGCGGACGGTCTGTCGATATTGCGAAAATGACAGCTTTCAGGATAGGCAGACCGTTTCTTAGCGTGCCAACATCAGCATCGCATGACGGAATATCAAGCCCATTTGTTTCCATAAGAGGGACTAACAAGCCGCATTCCATAAAGGCAAATACGCCAATTGGAGTAGTTGCAGATACTCAACTGATGTTGGAAGCACCGTCCCGACTTCTGGCAGGAGGCTGTGGTGACTTGGTTGCAAAAATAACTGCAGTTAAGGACTGGGAGCTAGCCCGCGATGAGAAGGGTGAGTATTTTGGAAGCTACGCAGCCAATCTTGCCTACATGAGTGCCAAGATGATACTTGAGGAATCAGAGAAACTAAGCTGCAAGAACCAGTTCAGTATACGCACAATCGTTGAGGCACTGATAAGTGCTGGCGTCGCCTCGTGCATCGCAGGTAGTAGTAGACCATGCTCAGGGGCTGAGCATCTCTTCAGCCATGCACTGGAATATGTAGCGGGTTCAAATATCGGGCTACACGGCGAGCGCGTTGGCATAGGCACGATAATGATGGCAAAGCTGCATGGCCTTAACTGGGACAAGATCGCAGAGACACTGAGAAATGTCGGCGCACCCACTAAGGCAAAGCAGATTAAACTGAGCGAAGAGCAAGTGGTAAAGGCATTGATGGCAGCTCAGTCGCTTCGCCCTGACAGATATACAATCCTAACCAAGGTCAGGCTAGACAATAAATCTGCATTTGAGCTTGCAAAGTCTGTTGGAGTGATTTAGTAGTTGAGTTTCTACGATGAACTGCCTTTCGATGCACACAAGCAGAGGAGTATATTTAGCAAGTCTGAAATCGAGATAATGCTCAGAAAAGTCCGGCCAAGAGCTCCGTCAAAGTGCTCGACTCAATTTGATATATCACATATATATATCTTGATTCAAAAAGTATGGGGATTTAGACTTCTGTTGAGAGGTGGGGAGGGGATTCGAACCCCTATAAATTCGCTAACCGCTGGTGTGATCTGCAGGCGAACGCATGGCCGCTCTGCCACCCCACCACACACAGCTGCTAGTTCTTTTCCAGGTCATAATTTAAAGTATTGGCATATGAACGAGCAGCAAGCTTGGCCACCCTAATTGGTTCTGGAATAGAACCTTGTAGTGTAAAAGAATTTAGTATGGCAACTGCTCTCCTATGATTTACTCTCCAACACCGGATGAAAAGATTCTTGCCGGTCTTAAGTGTCACTTGCTCGCGCCTTCCAAGCTTTTGATATTGTACGAGCTTATCATGCCAATCGTCAAAGTGGTGTTTGATGCTATCCTCAAGTCCTTTTGAATCTTCAAACGTTATTGCAATTACCGGGAGACCTGTTTCTCCAGCAACCTGCTCACCATCTATGATGTTGTACATGCTGATAACGAGGCCATCAAGCATAATACAGTTGATGTCATCCCTTGCAAGTAACCTGTGCATCGAAATTATACTGTTGGTTGCATCATCGCCTTCTATTGTGGCACTTCCATATGCCATACCGTCTATTATGAGGTCTCGTCGCATAACCACTCCGGCTAGAATTGATTTCTTGGTAAATTTTTTGAAACTCTCAGCTATGCCAAGTACTCTGATCCCCTTTTTTTCTGGATGAATCCTGCGCGCAATAAACAATCTTCTTACAGGCAGTTTTGATATAAGTTTATTGTAGCTATACTTTCGTGGCTAGCCTGCCCTTATCTGACCATAGCGCATAAATGGCTAAGAGCAATAATTGAGAGGAATAATCTGGCTATCTAAAAGATTATAGTTTTTCGTAACGTTGCAGAATTCTCTAACAAAGCCATTTTCCAACAACAAAGGCAGCTGTTGCTATATGAATACTGAACTTTCTTCTATAGGCGGGATCTGATAACGCGTTCATATCCTGACTGATTTGGGCGTCTGTGGCCAGATAGCCCCTTTCTGCGCGCAACTCAGAAACTTCACCCTTGAGAAAAATTTGTAGGGGTTGATAGCTACCGATGTCTATTCTCTTTGTTTATTCGTCTGTCTCTGTAGTAGCAGTCATCGCACATGACAGCCGCTTCTTGGTTCGTTCTGTGCCATCCAAAACTTCCTCTACTAGCATCGGTTTTATCACTTCCACATACTCATACAAATATACATAAACACATTCAGTTACTCAAAAAAAAGAAATCTTTTACAGCATGAGAACAAAGCAAAGCAAGTAAGTAATTGGATGTTACGTAATAAAGCTGCAAAGGGGTATATGTGGAAGTTGATACCTTTGCTCAAGCAGGCTACTACCAGTCAGGCTCACCTTCAGCTGCAGTATTGTTAGTCAGCCTTGTCTGTCCGCTTCCATCAGCTGCGTTCATAAGATAGATTTCCAAGTTACCATCTTGGTTGCTTGCAAAAGCGATCTTTGTGCCATCAGGCGACCAGCTAGAGCCGGAGTCTGTTACATTATTATATGTCAACCTAGTCTGACTACTACCATCGGCAGCGTTCATGACGTATATCTCCTGGTTGAAATCCCTGTCGCTATCAAAAGCAATCTTTGTGCCATCAGGCGACCATCTAGGAAATGAATCCCATGCAGGATGAACTGTCAACCTAGTCTGATTACTACCATCGGCAGCGTTCATGACGTATATGTCGCCGTTTAGACCTCTTTCACTGTAAAAAACTATTTTTGTGCCATCAGGCGACCATCTAGGGAGTGAATCCCATGCAGGATCATTTGTCAACCTAGTCTGACTACTACCATCGGCAGCGTTCATGACGTATATCTCCTGGTTGTCGAAGTTCTCTACTGTGGCATCTCTAATGGTGTTAAAAGCTATCTTTGTGCCATCAGGCGACCAGCTAGGGTTGGAATCATCTGCAAGGTCAACTGTAAGCTGAGTCAGTCCACTGCCATCAGCATTCATGACGTATATGTCGCTGTTTCCAGTTCTGTTGCTCTCAAAGGCAATCTTTGTGCGATCAGGCGACCAGCTAGGGTCGGAATCATCTCCAGGACTATCTGTCAACCTAGTCTGACTACTACCATCGGCAGCGTTCATGACGTATATCTCCTGGTTGCCATCTCTTTCACTGTAAAAAGCAATCTGTTCGTTTGGTCTAGAAACCGTACCAAATGCAGATTGGATTGGTTGTGGTGGTAACATGAAAGCGCTTGATGTATAAATAATGACGATAAGCTGTGCCAGTAACATAAAGCAACACGCAACAGCTCCCGTTGGCGTCCGCAGTGCAGATAATAGTGACGACATCAAAACATTATTTCCCTCATAATGAACATTGGTAAGCTACATAAGAAGATAGATTGATTATTCTTCAAAAAACATTAGGAGTAAGTAGATATATGGTTTCACAGGAACTTCGTTCGCAGCCAAAAATGGGAGGATATGATTAAAAAATAATGGTTATAAAAATAAAAACCTGCAAAAATTTACTTCCTTATGCTAACTGTATGTTAAACTCTGCTATTATAATTAGTTAGAGAGATAGGCCATATCATCTCAATACCTAATCTGTTCCTGGTTCCAGCAAAGGCAATGCACGGTGTCAACAATCTCTTAATCGAAGTGATATCAATAATGACGCACATGCAGAAAAAAGACACAATCTCTGGTCATTTTTGAGAATATTTTCTATATTGTCCTTAAACGATGTTAATGCTCTAAATTCATCTATGGTTAGTTTAGGAACTACCACTGCTGCTGCCGCTACTGACAGTACGAAGAATAGTACTATCATTATTCTTGTTGCTTTTGTTGTTGTCATTAGTAGTCTGTCAACATTGTATAGTCCTGAAAAGTATTTTTTGTTATATCTTGAAACTTCTTTTCAGTAGTTCTATCCCTCTAGCTTTCGAGTATTCCGATAAGTTTACCCTAGTCAATGATCTTGTAATAGATGGTAAGATTATTCGGCCAGAGCCATTATACGGTTATGATGAGTTAGGTAGTCTGATTAATCTCAGTTCA
>JAICVG010000248.1 GCA_025935445.1 Nitrososphaera sp.
AGATATAAGTATAAGGCTCAGTGCCACCTGTTAGGTTTGCTTGAAATTCAAACGTGGCTGGTGCAACACCTTCTGTTGCATTTGAAATGATTCCAACTGTCAGAAGTTCAGTAGATTCTTCTTCCGCTAGTTCTTCTTCTTCGCCGCCTTCTTCTTCAGGAGCCGGAATAATAGTTTCATTCATGATGCCTTCTGTTGCATTAGCAGCAGGTTCAGTTACAGTCTCTGCAACAGTCACTGATAGTGCAGAAATGGCTGTTCTTCTGTCGTCTGCGACAGCAAGGATTGCATACTCACCTTCTTCAACATTGGGCACTGTTACTGATGATTCAAATGTCCCTTCTTCATTAGCAGTTTCAGAGATCACTAGACTATTTTCATAGTCTTCTTCAGAGTCAGAAACAACTACCAGCTCCTCAATTTCTCCTGTATCTGTAATATCGGCATCTGAGATGGAAATTGAGCATTCATTGTATGTTCCCGGACTTACTCCAAAGGTGCCAACGGTGCCATTTATGCGGCCTTGAGCAATGTTTACATCTTCACATTCAAGGCTCATAGTGCCATTAACTGGCGCGCCTTCTTCAAGTACAACAAGCAGATTGTGCTCAGAAATGCTTGTAGTGGTACCAGTAGTATCGTTGCCGCCTTGGTCAGTGCTCAATTCAAGCAGATCGCCCAATGTATCTAGAGCATCACCATCAGCATCAAAAAAGGTGTTAGTACCTTCCGGTTCAGTTGTTGTACTCTGGTTTGCATCGATCCCTTGTAGGACAAATGCGCTTCCATCTGTGAGATCGGCCTCTTCAGCTGACATAAAATAAATGGAAACTTGAGAATTAGCACCAAAATTGATGCCCTCTACTTCAATTACAGAACCGGGTGAAGCTTCACTTTCGCTGAGAGTAAGCTCCGGAGGCTCTGTTGTTGTCTGCCCTTGGGAGCTCACAAAATAAAATGACCCGCCAGTCTCCAAAGAACTAAGGAGTAAGGCCACTGCTAGAATAGCAGTTATAGGCTTTGCCATCATTCAGCCAAGTTGCGTAAGTATCAGATAAAAAGAGAGACCATTTTGACTCTATAAGATGGTATGACTGCACTTGGAAAAGGAGGCTCTGAGACTACTCGTTGCAGCTGCCAGATCTGGCCTATGATGCTGATTTTTTATTGAAAAGTTGTGGCGGTGCAGTGAGATGAAATATGAACCTCCTCATTTGAGAGAGGACAGCTTTTGAAATACTACTCATGGCAGAGTACAACGAACCATCAAGGTTCTGGTAATTCGTAGCCATTCCAACCCAGTCAAGCCTAGCTTGACATTTACAATCCAGTTGTCCTCAAGCTTGGACTACAGGGTGCCCTTTATAAGAGATGAGGAGGAGTCCAGCATATTTCAAAATGGACTTATGCGACCTATTGTTGCTGCCACCACCGTTGTTCATATGGGAAAAAATTATGCCAAAGAGATCATAAAAGCCTCATGAATTGTAGGATTTTTCTTATCATAATCTATTTATCTGTGAATTTGGAAATTTATTTTAATGGGCAGATTGTTTGGAAGGGATAGCAAAAGAAAGGACCGTGTCCCTTCTGAAGAGAGACTGGAGTCTGATTATAATGAGGAGAGCGATTTTCAAAAGCGAGACCTCTACAACAAGGGTGTCAATGATATGTCTAATGAAAAGTTCCTTGACGCTATAAGGAGCTTTGACCTTGCACTAAGGATTGACCCGCAGTTTGTTGATGCGTGGATTAAAAGAGGATATGCCCATTTTCACCTAGGTGAATATACCGTTGCTATCGCTTCCTATGACAAGGCACTTGAGGTCGACGTCAACAACGCTGAAGCGTGGAACCTCAAGGGACTTGCTTACTATGAGATGAAAAACTACGACAAAGCCATTGAATGCTGCGAAAAGTCAGTAGACATCAACCCAAACGAGGGTATGTCTTGGTATAACAAGGCTTGCTACCTTACCCTCAGTGGCAGGATCGATGATGGCCTTGACGCGCTCAAGAGATCTATAGAGATAGACATTCAGAATGCCAGGAAGGCAGTTCGTGACAGGGACTTTGAAAATGCACGTGCAGAAGAGGGTTTCAGGCGGATCATCGAAGTAGTCGTGCTCGAGTCGATAAGACAAGGTTATGACTATATGGGCAAGATAGTATGGGTCACTGCCATGGACAGGGCGGAAGTTGAGGATGCGCTTATGCGCCTTGCCATGAAAGGTCTTGTCATCAAGCATGAAAGGAGGACCTTTACCGGCAAGGAGGAATATTACGAACTTCCCAAGGAGATAGCAAACAAGGTAGGAATGACAAAGAAAAGTGGTTTTTTTGGCACCAAGCAAGTTTCAGCTCCTGTCCAACAGCTAAAGGATATAAAAGAAATCCTCACTAAGGCTAAGGATTCAATTGAGAAAGGCGATGTGGCTGGGACGCTGGAGCACTTTGATGAGCTTGTGAGCCCGATGAAACATGGAAACGCCATGATGGAGCAGTTCTTTGACGAACACAGGGATCTTAGGCTTTACAAAATAAGGCTTCAGGACAGAGGACAGGAATACCTTAATGCCCACAAGTCGGATCTTATTGACCTGATAACAAGGATAGACCATGCGGTGGGAAGTGGTGTGACCAGCAAGCCACCTGCAAAAGATTAGGTACTTTTTGTTGCGTTACACATTGTAAACGTCTTACTAGGACGTTACTTTGTTATTTTCTTCTACAAGCCGCTGACTCAAGCCCGCCATTACTAGGATGATTTCACAAGTGCAGGCAGGCAGGCATTTGATATCTTCTTGTCCTATAGCATGATATCCTCGATTAGTTTCCATGACAGAGGAAAAAGTCTGTAGACTGCAATGCCCCCATGAAATACGTTAGTACAGATCTGGATTTAAGATCTCGGAGGCATATATGCATATACGCCAATTCTGTCAAGATAATTGGTTAGCTGACAATCTATTAATAACCTTCAGAGGCGGATGATATCTCATATGGCAAAGATATTTGCCGACGTGAGCGAGAAAGAAATCACCAGAACTATTGCGGAAATGTTCAATGAAACAATGAGAGAGTATACTGATTCTGATGTTATAATTATCGGTGCCGGCCCGGCCGGCCTTACCGCTGGTAGAGATCTGGCAAAGGCTGGGGTTAAGACCCTTATCATAGAGCAGAACAATTACCTCGGGGGCGGATATTGGGTAGGAGGCTATATGATGAATCCAGTCACCGTGAGGGCACCAGCACAAAAGGTATGGGATGAGCTTGGAGTGCCATACAGG
>JAICVG010000249.1 GCA_025935445.1 Nitrososphaera sp.
AAGCTATCCTCCTAAATTTTTTCCCGTACCTACCCAAAACAACAGCCTGGTTTGCGGTGGCGCTCATTTTAAAAAAAAAAAAAAAACCATGTATTCTTGGCAAGAGTGAGAAAATAGTAGTTAAGTCATTTCTGATTGCCACTCCTTGCCTGACGAATCTTTGATCAAGACCGCATCGCTGCCTTTTGACTTGGCACTGCTGACCAGGGGGCGCGATGTTAGCGGTGCCAGTATGGTAGTAACAAGCCCTATTGCAACTGCTATTGAAAACAAAGTCATATCTATAACTCCTGCGGCAAATCCGATAGAGGCAATTACAAGCTCAACCATTCCCCTTCCATTCATAAGAAACCCTATTGCCAGACTTACTTCACGGTTAAATCCTACAATCTTTGCGCCAATGTATCCTGCCGCAATTTTAGTAACTATTGCAACTCCAAGTAGCGCTGAAAAGAGGGGTATTGCATTAACAAGGGACTGAACGTTGAATTCTATGCCGATGAGTGCGAAAAATATGGGCGCGAAAAAACCAAACGTAATCGCAGAGATAGTTCCGTATACTTTGTTGAAATTCTGCCGGCCTATTCTCCCTTTATAGATTACTAGGCCTGAGAAGAAGGTACCAATCACGAAGTGGAGCCCGATGTTTTGTGCTATAAGTGATATGGCTATTGCCGTTATAAGCAATACCCCAAAGGCTGCCTCCTTTGTCTGAAGCCTTTTAAAAAATGGCTCGACTTTTCTTCGTACCCCGCCCGCAATTTTTCGCAGCAGGATGTCGAGCAGAAATATTCCTCCTAGAAACACCGCTATATTGATTCCAGACACTACAATATCGCCAAGTTTGAGCTGGCCCGTCCCGCCACCCGCTGCGAGCTGTAGAATTATGGAAAGCACAATTAGTGACATGATATCGTTTACGACCGCCGCAGTAATCACAGTGTTCCCAAGCCTACTGTTGAGAATGCCAAACTGCATTAGCACTATGGCGCTCACTGGTACAGCAGTTATTGACAAGAGTAACCCCATGAATAGCGACTGAACAGTTGTAAGCCCAAAGAGAAGCGACGTACCTGTGCCAGATAAAAGTGGAATGAGGAAGGCAACGATCGATATCACTATTGCAGAGCCGCCCGCACGTCTGATCTCCCGTGGATCCATCTCAAGACCTGCAAGAAACATCAAAAAGAACACAGCGAGGTTTGATAGCACATGAAGGTCGGTGCTTGGAAGCACTAGCCCAAAAATCGACGGACCTATTATGAGTCCTGCCAAGAGCTCACCTACAAGGGGCGGCTGTCCTATCCGCTGAAAGACTTCGCCTAGGATCCTGGCAGCAACAAGAATGATGATGATGCTAACGAATAGTTGCTCCGTCGCCACTTCAATATAATAAAATGATGTTTAATAAAACGGTACGCGGTATTTACCTTTTACTGCAGAGTTGTTAAGGGGCTCCAAACGTTAATACAAATGGCGGGCATTTGAGTAACTCTACTTTTTAGTGTAGCTCTTCCCTTAAGCCTTCAAATGCATCGGTTATGTATTATTTGCAGATATGCAAGAGCCCAGAAGGATGTCCGGTAACATTGCTCTCAATGCCATTAACTTTTTATAGGCAAAAGGTTCATATTTCACTAGCGATATTACTAGCGATATGATATCTGAATGGTTAGCAAGGGTGGGAAGTGCTATCCCAAGGGGCTTCTCTAGACAATACATACTAGCGCTTCTGAGAGATCAGCCTATGACGGGCAAGGAGATAATTGACAGAGCTACTCTGCAGAGCGAAGGCAAGTGGAAGCCCTCTCCCGGTCTAATTTACCCATTGCTCGGTAGGTTACTAGACGACGGCTTGGTTATGGAAGACAAAGACGGCAGGTATATGATCACAAAGAAAGGACTTGAGATCACCTCAGACTTACAATCGTTTGGCAACATGATTCAAAAACAGATTGACGTAATGCTTCGTGTCGGCAATGTGGGCAGGTTCGTAGCGATGGATCTTATAGACAGAATCACAGCAACTGGTACGGCCCTAAGCTCAAACCTTGATTCAATGACTCAAGAAGAGTGCAATAGATACAAGGAGTTTCTGCAGAATGAACTCCAAAAGCTTTATGAGCAGGAAGCCAAAAACTCTGAAAAAGAAAAAATTAAAGTAGAATAATATCATCAGCTAGGATAGAGATTTTTTCAAAGCCTCAAACTTTTTGAAACGGTAGAGGTGAGACCAGTTAATGTACATTCGATATTGCTCTCACCCATTTTAATAAAATGCTGTTCTGCCATGACTATAGGAGCTTGGTTAAGCTTATAAGTGAAAGACATCGCGAGGATGCCACCGAATCCTGGCTGTCATCATTCCGTGAATTTAAAGAATGGGTGTGTATATGTGTGTAAGTGTATGTATGATGCAAGCTATTAAATCAAGGCAAGTCATCATGATTACGCTGATGCGGTATGGTCAAAGAAATAACAGAAAAGATCAGCCTGCTTGTTGGCGCGCTGAACAAACTCGAGCTAGAGATTGCCATCGCAACTGATGTGATGAAGGAGCACTATGTGAAGGCATCTCACGCTATGCCAGATGGCAAGAGCTATTTTCTATCTGGTGTGCAAACAGGACCTGTCATCAAGTCGTACCTGCTTACGCGCCGTGGTATTGAAGTTCCCGGGGAAGAAACGATACAGATACCCGAATTCATTGAGTGTGTGTTACGCTTTGCAAATTACCCTAAGAGAAAAATAGAGGTTCTAAGTGACTTTTCAGCCCACCTCGAAGCTATTCACTTAATGATTGAAATGGCAGAAACATAGTAGCCCCATCTATAAATCACCATCCAAGTCTTGGATAGAATTTTATTAAATAATAGCATGAAAGATATAAGACAAAGTACCCGATCAACAACCCTTGCTTCATCTACGTCGAAAATAACGCTTCATCTCCAATCAAGACTCGGATACGACTTGCTTGCCTGTTTTACCTTTACATAGCTAAATCAGTACTCTTCAGCTTATGAATAAGATGTATGTTTTTGAATATTTTCCAACAATGTGAAATTTGTGGTACCCACAAAGGCAAAAGAGTTCCATGATCTAAAGAGACCTAATCCGGTATTATCGGAAACTCATCTGGCAACAAAAAACAATAGAGATAATGTTCTTGTATGAAGATCTTTGAGTTTTGTTCTCCTTACTAATGGAGTGGTATACCAAGCTGCTCTGTCGGGTATTCCCTCTTGAGGGTTAGCGCAGAAATGATAAAGAAATCTAC
>JAICVG010000286.1 GCA_025935445.1 Nitrososphaera sp.
GCTGATTTTTTACACAACCGTTGTAAGATATTATGTGAAAATGGTGTTAAGAATCATACATATGGTGCTTTTGAACCATGATATTCGCAATACCGAATCTGTAATACATAAGCGCAGCATTACCGCGAGTGGGTACTCTAGGACAAAAGAACTCTGCATTCTACCCGTATGCTGTATAGCTGCAGTGGTTTGGGAAACCATGTATTGAGGGATGCCGTCTCAGTGCATCATATTCGATATTACAACATCAAGATATTAAAGGTAGATTAGTGTCTATTCAGCTACTTTTAGATCATTTGCCAATGGGCCATTCGTTTCATTCCACTTCACGAGTGGGCATCATTCATCCGAACCTATGACCTAATACGATCGTATAAGAAAAATAGTGGTTGGTCAACATTCCTCATTACTCAGTTCTTCTCTTTCATCATCTTCCTTAACATCATGAATCTTAGTACTTTGAAATTAATGCTCTCGCCTTTCCCTTTTGAGACCGATTGAGAGACTATTGCAAAAAGGATTCCTAGCCCTGTTGCCGAGGTAACCAACCATGTAACATAATTATTATCAAGATTATTCCATCCACCACTGGAAAAAAGCCGTGAAATGATATACAATAAAATGCTAAACAATCCCTGACCCGTTCCAAGCATCACCAGAAACTTGCCCCAATTTACTCTGTTGGCTGCAAACAATCCTGCCCCCATCAGGACTGTAAATCCTCCCAACTGGCTCAAAAAGGCAAGAAATCCAACAGGCAATACAGCATACATCCAAACCTCTTGAGCAGTATGCAGTTTGATTTGCTCTCCAATTAAGTCATAAACAGCTAGATTTGCCTTGTACCCTGATATTAAAAACAAAATACCAGAGATAAATGCAATTCCCGCTGCCAATCTATTTCTAGTTGTCCCATAGCGAATGACCTGCAGTCTGTCAACTATACTCCTGTTCTCAATTTCTTCTTGGTGCAAGGATTCAAAATGGTTAACAAAATTCTTCATATTGATAGAGGAGTATTTCGTTTTAGCTTCAACAGCAGTAACTCGAACCCTTATCCCCTTTTTGCCCACCGATTCTGCTAAAGGTGTAGGGATGAAATATTTTGTCAAGCTGATGAATCCCTTCCTAACTACCATGTAGTCAGCCACTAATTTCCTCAAGGATCCTATTTTCCTCCCGTCGATAGAATATACTGACTTGTTCAACAGTCGTTTCCAATCTGCAAAAGGATCATCAATTTGTGTCATGGAAATAGTATGCACACTCTAAGTAGTAGTCAACAGACGTATTATGGCTTGCCTCGACAAATCAGAGAAGAACTGTCATTTACGTTAGCTCATCATTTGGGAATTATTATTGATACAAAACTAGGGCCCATAGGTATTTATGAGAAAAACTTCGAGAGATAGGCTCATCATAATTATTGACCTGAACAAGATTCAAACCATCAGTCATCCACTTAATTGTTCTGTCCTTTTTTTTGCTCTTGTGGTCACATCACGAACTCCTGTTATCTATTAAAGTTCAATTGATATGGCTTAAAGACTTAGTCTGCTCTCTCTCATTTTTATAACCTAAGAGCAATCTAATCTTATGAAGTCTACCAGAAAGGCGTTTGATTTCGTAAAAATCTCGGACGTGCCTCCGAAGCCTAGGAAGATAGGAGTCATAGAAATAAGGGGTCCGTACTATACGCCTACGACCATAGGCTACGTGAACGACCTTCTAGAGATGTGGGGAGACTACATCGACGGCTTTAAATTTGCTGGAGGGTCAATGCGCCTACTTTCCGTTGACATGGTGAAGAGCATACTCAAGATCTGCCATGACCACGATGTCTATGTTTCTACCGGAGGCTTTGTCGAGCGTATAATAGTCCAAGGTACGGACGCTGTCGATAGATACCTAGAGGAATGCAAGTCGTTAGGATTCGACGTTGTGGAAATCTCAAGCGGACTCGCCCCAATACCCTTGGATGACAAGGTAGAGATAGTCAAGCAGGTCAAGAATATGGGCATGATACCTAAGCCAGAGATTTCATTGATGATAGGGTCTGGCGCCGGCACGCACATAGTAGGATATAAGCCAAAGCTGAGGGGTGTTGAAGACTTAATGAAGGAAGCGAGAGCGCATCTGAAGGCTGGGGCTCACATAATGATGCTTGAGTCTGAGGGCATAACCGAAGACCTTCCTCCTAACAAATGGCGCACAGATGTGATCAAGAAGCTTGTCTCAGAGTTTGGATTTGAATCTTGGATGTTTGAATCATCTGACCCTCCTGTTTTCAAATGGTACTTGAAGAACTTTGGCTCCAACGTTAACCTTTTCATTGACCATTCTCAGATAGTCGAATATACTGCCTGGCGAACAAAGCTGTGGGGAGACCCAGAGATATGGAAGGGAAAGACACTGTCTTACAAACCAAAGAATGATTGAGTGATTGAAGGAACTTCTATACCTGAAGAACTTTTTATCGTAGCAAAACTGCGTTATGATTATGGCCATCAAAAGGGAAAGACCAAAGGTTGAATTCCAGAGTGCTTAGATTCATACTGCGAAGCAAAGACAAGTTTTTTTTGAAATACAGCAATTCTTGAATAATCCCTAATCGCTATCGTCCTCTTACGAAAGATAAGATATCATCTGAAGGGGCAATAGTACAATAAATGCAATGGACTGGCAGAAAGATATTGCTGACTCAGTATTCTAAATGTATATATTAAATAAGCTAAATGATGATAACCTATTGAATCCAAAAAAAAGACCACTGATTTTTGTCCC
>JAICVG010000047.1 GCA_025935445.1 Nitrososphaera sp.
CCGCGGTCTGCTACAAATAGCTGTGAATAGGTCTTGAAGTGTTCTGCAAATGCTGATTTCCAAGGAATTAGGATGTCATTTATCGATGCATGGTAACACTGAAGGCTGCTCATGCAGCGCCCAATTGTAGCGCGTGAAGCCTTATGAAGTGGCATTCTGCATATTCTGGCAACTTCACAAAGCCCCTCCATGCCTGCCTCGTCAAGGATAAATGAGTTGTGCTTGTCGATATGCACTCTGCCAAAGAGCTGTGTTGATGAAGGACGATAATGCATCCTGCCGTAAGAGAAATAGGTTGTTCCATCTTGGATTGGCTTTCTAGTAGTTGTTGCTCTGGATGGCTCCCGACCAAGGACAAGGATATTGCTGCAATTGTTGGCCTTGGCTCTGTGAGCGAGATAGGGAAAGCCAAAAGAATCGCCATCTTCAGTAAAGACAAAGTCTGGGTCTAGGGCAGACATTATTTCTGCAAGGCTAAAGAGTATCTGAACATCATCAGTACCATCAATTTCAATTATTTCATTTTCATTTCTGATAGATATTGAGTCTATCTTGTCTGTGAACTTGGGTAGCTTGCCCTCCTGTTTCCGGGGCCTGATGCTCAGGTGAATGGTCTTGAACTTTGGTAGTGTGTAGTCGAGGGACCACACGTCATCATAGTTTTTGCACGACCATGTTAGTCTACTACTGTCATCCACATCACCGGACACGGTAACTTGACAAAAAGCAAGCGGAAAGATATCATGTTCGTAAAAATATGATTGTGCGGGCAAGATATCGACGTTATAAGGGCGGAACTGTCCAAACCTGCCGCCAAGCATGATACACTTGGCGAGCTTCTGGGCTTGAGACGAGTCTGTCAAAGTCAATTTCAATACTTCAGATTTGGTTTTGTCAATGATCTTCTCATATTTCTTGACAAATTCATAGCGCTTTATGAATGAGGAAACGCGCTCGTCTTTTGCTACTGAAGCTAAGTCGTGTTTGTTGTCAGAAGCGACATAGATTGAGTGTGACCAGCTGTTGTCTTCAAGCCTGACAATCTTGCCATCCTTTTCCTGCTTTATCCAAAATATCATTCTGTCTCCTTTAGGATAGGCGTCAAAGAGCCAGCCAGTAGTGGAAGAAGAAATAGTAGTCAAGTGCGCCTCTTATCTTCTCCCTCTTTTTCAAGCTCATTCAACTTGGCACTTAGTTCAGCTACCTTTGGCACTAACCAATTAATCATCTTGTATTGCGAGAATACCAGAGACACGAGCAGTGCTTCATTTGGGAAAGGCTCACTTTTTGCATTAATTGCAGCGGCGTGAGCATAACATTTCTCTATCATTGTAAGGAACGCCTCTTTATCCTCTTGCCGCAGAGCATCGGCATAGCCTTTCCACTGTTCTTGCAGCTTGGCAAGAATGTCGTCAGTTGGAAACAGGCTCATTATTATGATAGATCTCCTTCTACTGCTGCTGCTTCTTTCCAATTCCTAATTTCAGCCAACAACATCTACTCTACTTGCTTGGCACACACTTAACCAGCTGTCTGAAATGGTACACAGCAAAATTGAAATAAGTAGCGAACAGAGTGGGACAGGCGGAGTACAATAATAGCAAGTAAAACCTGAGAATGTCAAAGAACATCTCTCAAACTTCTTTCTGTCTCTGATCTGTCTTGCAATGTCAATCTGTTATGAAATGCTTTCCGTCCCTTTCTTCTTCCATTGCAAGCGTAAGAATAAATGATGGTATAGTGCTGATGATGGCACACATTGTTGTGTATGTATTCACCGAGCGAGAACTAACTGCACCTCTCTTTCAGGTAGTGATAAGCAGTGGCGCTTGCTGTCATGATGGCGATGGTTGGTTATCTCTAACTGCAAGTTGTGCGACCCATCAGATGATGCAGTAGCAGCAATATCAATCCGATTATCACAATGCGGCAAAAGACTCCGGTATTGTGATGGGCGGTTGTTGTTATTGCTATTTAATGAAATAACAACTAATGCGTGAGCCGATATTCTCTGCAGTGACATTGCTATTTCTCTGAGCAACCATTGCGCTTCATCATAGTCTAGTTGTGGGTCTGATGCTTCTTGGGAGAACATTTTCAACATGTCAGATACTACTACAAGTTTAGCACCAAAGCGATGTATAGCTGCTGACTCAAGCTCGTATATGAGTAGTCCTGCAAGCTGGTGAATGGTAAACGGTCTGCTCACCATTATACCATCCAAGACCTTTTGGATATCAAGCCCATATTGACGGGCAAAGTTCACGCACTGGTAAATATCTGAGCAGTTGCCTGCATCAATAAATATTACAGAAGGTGAGCCAAAGCCGCCATGCCGCCTTGACATCAAGGCCCTGACGCATAGCCTTGTGACAAGGGTATTTGCATGCCAGCCGCCATCCCTACTTTCCCTACTACTGGCAACACAAATGCTCCCTCCACTGTCTGAAAGGTCAAGTAAGGAATCTATTTCGGCTATGTCGAAGGCAAGCTTGGCGGATCGTTGTTGAACGTCATAGGCAGTTTCAAATATCATTGGTAACGGCGACGGCAATGTATGAGCAGGATGATGAGGAGAAGGAGAAGAAATGTTATTCTGTGAAGACCTAAGTGACGGCTGTTGCACTGCTACTATTACTGTTTGCTCCTGTAAGACGTTACCACAACTAACACATCTTTCGTTTTTAAGGGAGCGGAAAATACTGCTGTCGATAGGACTCTTTGTCTCTTTTAGCACGGTACGACACCGTGAGCATCTGTATTGGTAAAGCAGCTGCTGCTGATGATGGTTTTGACCAAACCTCATATGAGGACGGTAACAGTACAGTAATGTTCTTAATGAAGGTGGTTTGTTCATTTTTCTGGCAGCTAAGGTCAATATTTCATGACTTAGAGGATAGCAAAAGTCTTATAAAGTTCTGTCCTCTAACCGTCCCTGTCCCCAACAAATATGCCGAAGCCAGGCTTTAAAACCATCACAGTAAAAGAGCATGTTTTTAACAAATACTACGAGCTATACAAGAAAGCAAAGAAAGAGCATAAGGTAGGGGAAGGCATAAGCTTTTCGAGCTTTGTAACTAGCATGATGCAGGAAACAATGGCAAAGTACGAAGCCTTTGTCAAGCATGCGCCGTTCCTTGAAAAAATTGCAATTGAACAAGACAGGGTAATAATTAAGGATAACAAGCGCGATAGAATAGCAGAAGTAATGGTAAGGAACCACGAGTTGCAGTGTCTTCTAGATGAGAAGACTGACTGCATACATATTGGGTTTGTATATGCGCTACCCGAAGTATATGCAGTACTTCAGAAGAAGAAGGGAATCATTAAGTCAAGACCCCCATAGCAGCAAGCAAGACCTCTATTCTTATCAAACGGGTAGAAAAGAAGTTAGCTAATCAGGTGGACTGTTCCAACCATGTTTGGATGCAGTATCCAGAAGTAAGGATACTCGCCGGGTTAGGTAAAGGAATGTTCAAATGTTGTAGTTGAAGCCATTATGCCAGAGTCAAACCTGCCATCTGCCTGTGCATTTTCACCTGATGTGGCAGTGTGTGGTTGTGAGTCATCGTTTGTCCTGTTACTGTAGCTGCTAATAGTATTCTGTGTTGAGCTGTTCTTGCTGCCATCGTAGATCGGGTAGAATTTGCAACGATCTCTTGCATAATCTCTGCTATTCTATCGTCAACGGACGCTGAAGAAGAAGGAGAAGGAGGAGACTGTTGCTGCACTTCTTCTGATTCCTGTTCTTGCGCAGCCGCTATCTCAACATTGAAAGTAAAAAGAATGAAAGCAATTGCGTTGCAAGCCCCTATTGCCTTTATTTCACATACCAATAATAACTTTGATGAGGACCCTCTCATAAGTCCTGAAAGAATAGCCGCTCAAAAACAAGATAAGATCATGGATGTATTGTTCTCTTAAAAAATATGCACTCAAAGGCACAATAATGGGGCTTATGAGATAGGGTTAAAGGCATTAGGTTGTCAACATATATCTGAAGACACCTCTATCCAGGAGCATGGCCTTATCAAAATGAAGAGAACAGCAACAAAGAAACAGGAGCGCTTGGAGTATAAGGAGTAACAATGGTCATAGTAGACATAAAAGACCAAGAAAGGTTTGATCAAGCCGCAGCTAGTCTGACATGCACCTACTGCAATACCACTTATTCGACTAAGGCAGAGATGTCCTACCCTAGCGAAGTGTATAGCCAACGCGGTCGAGTGAAGACATGGAGAGCCAAATGCAAAGAATGCGTCAAGTCGTCAGGCTTAAAGACAAGCATAGACGACTTTACTCCAGTAGCAGACTCAATCGCAGGCAAAATCATAACACCTGAAGACCGTGACGAGATCTGGGCCGCGCTTGAAAATGCTACGATTAATCTGACCTCATTTGGTGAAACCTTTGTTCCATTAGTTGATGTGCTCAAGGCCGCATCTCGGGGAAATGAGAAGGTTCGCAGCCTCTATCAGGTACGTGATTGGAATAAGCCTGAAGAAGTGGAACGAGACAACAAAGTCATCTGGCCCTTAATTTATGAGGTAATAGCCCTAAGCGACAGCAACAAGTATCCTTCCTTTAAGATCGATGAATCAACAAGGAATAGACCTGTGTTGTATGTGACCTATAGAAGGGAGGAATGAGCCGGCTAACAAAAGACCCTTCATAGAGAGATCATCACTACGCACACAGTCTGAGGAAAGCAAAGAAAACATCAAACAAACATAGAGAGTTGTATCTGGACAAAATGAGACTACGTCAGAGAATACATAAAGGCTACTCTGCTACTTCTTTTTTGTTTCTTTTTTTGCTTTCAAAGTGCTTCCAGCTCTTTTTCATGTCTAGGCACATTTTGAAGAAGCGTCTTGGTCTGCAATTTGAAATGCTTTTTTATAGCTGGATTATTTTGTGGATCAAATTGATTCTTTCATACTATTATTCCATCCGTTAATAGCTCCTCTTCCTTTTTTAGGCAAAAACCAGTCAAGAGCCATCATGGCCGTACGTCTGTATCTCTCTCCCCCTCCTTAACTTCGTTAGAATCTATCTTGTAGACAATCTATTGCTATCCCCAGTCCTGGCCAGTATCTATAGTAAACACCACTGTGTTGTCTGTCATGTTAAAATGTACTTTTGTGACATTAAATAATTCTTCAAACAAATTGCGAAAAATCTCTGACAAATATAGAGACCACTTCAATCCCATATCCTGGTATATGACAAAATGATGGATGTTGTAATCAACACCTGATATATCATGGACGTATGGATACCCTGCTTCTTTAATCCAACTTTCTATAAAATCAAGTGCTGATTCTATAGATATATTATATTTCTCTCTTAGCGAAAGCGAAGAGTCGCTGGACCCTCTGGCTACTTCTCTTGCTATCTCCTTTATCTTTTGATCGTCTCTTATTTCGTCTAGCAGTTTCATTATCAAGATCTTTCTGACCGAAATAAAACCAATTTCTGATGCATTTACATACCACTCTGTATGCTTCTTTGCTATCTGTGTCATCAATGTATCGACAGAGATCTCCCTTTGTTTTGGTTCTTGTTGCAATTTGTACAATATATGACGTGGCACTCTAAATGAAATGGTCTGGCTAGGACCACCTGTAATTTTAGTTTTGGGATCAGAATAGTTGATAGACTTGTAGTTGGAGGCATCATCAGTATAATGCTTTGTTGGTTTTTTTGATGCACTGCATTATATCATTGTCTTTATATCCATTTAAAGATACATACATTCAATTTCTACAAATTTAGATGGACCATGATTTGTACTTGGGTTCGTCTTAACCTCTGAAATACATTAGATCACAGCTGCTCATAGCAGAGTACCGCAAAAGACGTGATAAATATTGGATACACCCTTGATCTGAATAGAATGAGAGCGAGTAGAACATGAAAGCTATGTTGTTGCTCACATTCAATAGGAACATAAATAGACAAAACGTTCTTCAAAATGCCCATAGAAGTGATGAAGATAAGTTGGAACAGCATTTGAAAGAAGGAGAGAGGCTAAATCAGGAGGACAAGAAGGATGATGCAACAGAAGGCATTGAGAACACTCAAAGCTTCTTCTGCAGGGTCTTATTTTTATTATGGCAATTACTATACATGCTCTAAATGTCAACAAATGTATTTGTTCCAAAGGTAAAGCCAGAACACGTTGTATCTTTTGGTGATGCTATTTTTGCATTTGCAATAACCCTTATGACACTATCAATAGATATACCTGATTTACCTCCCAACTTAACAGAATCACAACTATTAAGCAGACTTTATGACATGTATCCGCAAGTCGAGAGTTATATTATTAGTTTTGCTGTCATTGCAATGTTCTGGATTTCATATCATCAGGTTTTCAATTTTATTAGAGAATCTCATATTTCAATGGTTTACCTGAATTTGCTATTCCTTCTATTGATAACATTCTTGTCGATCACTACCTCTCTCGTAATAAATTATGGTTCATATCAAATTCCATACGTCATTTACTCTGTTCTTGTGATTATGACAAGTTCTTTACTTGCTCTCATATGGTGGCATGCAACAAAAGATTATAAATTGGTTGACAAAAACATCCATCCACTCTTTGTAAGAGGGGTCATGGCAAATCTTCTTTTGATTCCTTTCGTATTTGCTATTTCTATCCTTGTTTCCTTCTTTGATCTCGATATTGCTCAATATTTATGGTTGATTATCGCACCACTAAACATTGCTGTTAAAAGGAAATATAGGCACTAGGATTGATTGAGTGGGTAAATAGACAGAGATGATTATAATAATTATGATGATAGAGTGTAATGCAATAACAGATAGTAGAAACCAAGCAGCGCAGAAGGAAGAGGGAGATAGTAGGATTGTAATAATGCAATAAGCATCAATTCTTAAGTTACTAGGGTACACACTTTAAAAGCAACAATGATGAGCCTAGATGGTCCAGTTATTGAGATTGAAGTACGAAAATGGGATGCACATTCAGGTCTTGAAAGCTGGTCCTCATGGCAGTCGCACATCTAGCAGCTCACCCTTCTTGAGTGCAGTAACGCCTAAAGTCGTGATTATTTCGCTTGGTGCACGAAATACCTACGGTCATCCCCATCAGGAGGCTTTGGATAGGATTTCAGCTGTAGGGACTGAGTATCTTTTTA
>JAICVG010000308.1 GCA_025935445.1 Nitrososphaera sp.
GCTCATGGCAGCAATTGCCGCCCTGCATTTATCTCCTAAAAAAGCAAACTGATCTGTCATCGATATGGCAGTTGTAGAATCACCTATATTGATTTATACTTTACTGTATAGCAGCACGAGTCGCCGCATACATACAAAGGCAGAACCGTCTAGCTTGTTCTTGTTTGTTTATGAGTTAGTGAATGAGAGAGTTTTGTATTATCAGGTCAAAATTGTCCTTCTTCTGCCTAGATGAGATCGTTGCATGCTCGTAGGCAAATGTGCCGGTCTTAGGCAGATTTTGCTCTCATCCTTATTTCAGCTGTATTGCCTGTTGTAAAGATGATGTTCTTAAAGCTTATATTCTCGTCAACAATTAGCGACTCGACTTCTCAAGTCAGAGAGAGAGCTTCTGGCACTTAGTATACACTACAAGGCAGAATGACTACAACCATATTTACCGTTCTTGAATTGTAGGTCTTATCAATATCTCATTTACATTTACGTGATTTGGAGCTTGTACTGCGAATACGATGGCATTTGCGATATCTTCTGCCTGCAGCGCCTCCATCAGCTTTGTCATTTCAACATATTTTTCCAATGCCTTGTCGGTTATAGTGTTTATAAGTTCTGTCGCCACTACTCCTGGCTCAATACACGTAATCCGTATGTTAGACCTCTGGCTGAACTCCTGTCTAAGACCTTCGCTGAACGCTGTAATGGCGTGCTTTGTCGCACAGTAGACGCTCCCAGCGGGATAAACAATTCTTCCAGCTATAGAAGAAATATTGACTATGTGTCCCGACTTTTTGTTCACCATATGTGTAATTACTGCAGCAGTGCAGTAAAGCACTCCCCTGATGTTGACATCGATCATTTTGTCCCACTCCTCAACCTTGAGATTCTTGAAAAAGCTCAGTGGCTGGAGACCAGCATTGTTAACAAGGATATCAATGGTACCCCACTTTTTCATGACAGCATCAGCAAATGCGTCACATTCTGACTTTATCGTGACGTCCAGTTTTTGAATGAAAACTTCTCCTCCATTTTTGGTGATTTCACTTTGCAACGATTCCAGTCTGTCCATACGCCTTGCGCCTGCTGCGACTTTTGCACCAACCCTAGATAAGGCTAGAGCAGTAGCATAGCCAATGCCGCTGCTTGCTCCTGTAACTATTGCAACTTTATCCTTTATCATCTGCTATCATCATTTATTCAGTTTTTTATATGTTGTAATGTGCTTTTGCCAATAGGCGTCAAGTTTAAGTACAATGCTTACATTTTTAGAACTTGTGTATTTATGAGTCTCGATGACAGCGACGAGCTGGCCTATCTCTGGACTAAGGTAAAGTTTATCCAAAAATACATGAGCAAACACAATTGCAGCTATGAAGTCGCCGAGCGCGAATTTCACATTTGGATTGAAGGACTAATGGATAGCAGGATCGAGCTCGCAAACAAGATGCTAAATTCGCATTAGACGTTCTGCTGTGGCTGCTCAATCTTTTGCTTCCTTGCCATGAACAGCAATAGTACACCAAACATTCCAAGCACTATTGCCAGCCCCTGCGCGCCGCCATTTGGAACTGCAAAAACATAGGCGATTGCAAAAGCGATGCAAGTTACTGCCTGCAGAAGATATGATTTCGCAGCCTGCATCTTGGTCTTTTTTGCTACATATCCTATCGCGAAAAATACGGCTGCAGGATATATAGTAAGAAGAATGAACTGATCAATGTCAATGCCAAGATGAACCATCGACAATTACTGTCAGTCAATGTTAAATAAGAATTTTTAGTTCTTATCGATAGCAGGCATGGCAATTGAGCATAGTCCATAGGAGATATTAGGACTATCACTTGAATCTTCACACAGTCATCAAGTAGGCTTTCTTTTCGCGTGTATTTTCCAGTAAAGCAGCTTGACGCCTTCCTTACCGCTTCTACAACTTTCTATTGTTCTCATCTATGCAGCTTACACTCTTCTTTGCACTACCTTTTCATTGCTGATCTCTTGCGGATATATAGAAGATAAGCTACTTTGCATCTTCTGTATCTAACCGGCTCCTAAAAATTTTTTTAGAAGGTGCTTTGAAACTATCGTCTTGGCCGTTCTGACCTGCGTAGAACTGATTTTTTACTAATTAACTACTAGTTGAACAACTCTTTTTTATAACAAAGCAGGCTCGCATTATTAATAATAGGCCCTACATAATTTATTTTTCCGGATTATTCGACACATACTTCGGTGGCTCCACCGCCATCAATTATCGAACGAGCATTTTCGAATGGAAGGGATGCCACATCTTCTTGCGCGTATGGTCCGTACTTGTTCATATCTATTCCAACAAATGCTTCTATTGGTTTGAGGAATCTGACCACTATTTGTTTTGAGCGCAGCCTTGCAGATATCGACTCAAGCACCTTTGGCCTACCTTTGACCAAGGCAGTCATAACTTCGTCTATTCTTTTGTTTAATTCCC
>JAICVG010000290.1 GCA_025935445.1 Nitrososphaera sp.
CTGCAATGTATGCTGCTTGCCTCCTATCTTGACCACCACAGAATTATTGTCAGTGGTGCGTAGCACTTCGCCCTCTAACATCTCAGCAAGGTCGCCAACTTTGAACTGCATTCTATCCTCTCATCATTTTCCACTTTGACTTGGGCATAGAGCTTTGATGAATGGCCTCAGTCTTTCTGACAAACTCTGACTGCAACAGCACTGCTGCTACTGCTGCCTTTGCGCTTTTCTTGGCCGCTTCCTTTGCATTCTCGCTCATCTTGTTAAGTATCTTGAATCGTTCAAGATAGTCAGTCGAGAGCTCACCATTGATAAAGTTTCGATCGTCCATTATAGTCTTGTAAAGCGGAATTGTAGTATTGATTCCTTCGATCATGAACTCATCAAGGGCGTTTTTCATCCTAATTCTTGACTCGTCAAAATTTCTACCCCATGCCAAAAGCTTGGCTACAAGGGAGTCATAGTAACCAGATACATTGCAGCCAGGGTAAAGATACGTGTCAACTCTTATGCCGGGCCCGTAGGGAATATTGCAGTTTGGCACAATGCCGGTTGAAGGCGCAAATTCGTAGAATGGGTCTTCTGCATTAATCCTGCATTCAATTGCGCAGCCATTCATCTTCAGATCTTGCTGCTTGAATGTGATCTCTTCGCCCTGTGCTACTCCTATCTGCAGCTTTACAAGGTCTAGCCCCGTCACCAGCTCAGTTACTGGATGTTCGACTTGCAAGCGCGAATTGATCTCGATAAAGTAAAAGTTGCCCTGAGGGTCGCGCAAGAATTCTGCAGTTCCGGCGTTCAAATAGTCTACAGCATCAACTGCTCTTACTGCAATCTCACCAATACGTTCTCTTGTCTTTTGATCTACTACAGGTGAAGGCGACATTTCAATGAGCTTTTGATGACGCCTCTGAATAGAACATTCTCGTTCAAACAGATGCCGGCTGTTTCCTTGCGAATCGCGTATGAGCTGAAATTCGATGTGCCGGATACGCTCGAGGTATTTTTCTACAAACAGGGCTGCCTTGCCAAAAGCTGCGCGCGACTCTGCGGACGTCATTTCGAACTCTTGTCTCAACTGCTTTTCATCGTTAGCAAGTCTAATGCCTCTGCCTCCACCTCCAAAGGCAGACTTGAGCAAAACAGGGTAGCCTGCTTCGTCAGCAATATCAGCCGCCTCATCCATATCTTCGACAATGCCATCGCTTCCCGGCACCGTTGGAACTTTGGCCTTTTTCATGACAGCTTTGCATTTCATCTTGTCTCCAGTAAGTTCCATGGCTTTGCTGGTTGGCCCGATAAAGATGATACCATTTTTTTCGCACATCTCAGAAAAATTCTCATTCTCTGAGAGAAAGCCGTAGCCGGGGTGAATGGCATCTGCTCCCGCCGCCTTAGCAGTCTCGACTATCTTGGTCATGTTAAGGTAGCTCTGCGCCGGCGCTGCTGGACCAATGTGATAGGCCTCATCAGCCCGCTTTACATGCACTGCGCGGACATCCTCGTCAGAGTAAATAGCTATTGATTTTATCCCAAGATCTTTGCAGGCTCGTATAACCCTGAGGGCTATTTCGCCCCTATTTGCGATCAGTATGCTGGTTATCTTTTTAGACATTTGCTATCACAAGTTGATGTTGCCATGTTTCTTCCAAGGCCTTGACTCTTTCTTATTGGCAAGAGCGTTGAGTGCTTGTATTATCATGGGTCTTGTCTCCATCGGATCTATAACCACGTCAATAACACCTTTTTCTGCAGCTATATACGGGTTTGCGAATTTATCACGAAACTCTTTAGCAAGCTTTTTCTTTGTATCAGCTGCATTTGGAGCATTCTTTAGATCCCTCCGATGTATGATAGTGACTGCGGCTTCTGGACCAAGGACTGCAATCTCGGCGCTAGGCCACGCGTAGTTAATGTCAGCGCGCAGGTTCTTGCTTCCCATCGCAATGTATGCGCCGCCATAAGCCTTGCCTATGATGCACGTTACTTTGGGCACAGTGGCTTCACAGTATGCAAACAGCAGCTTGCTGCCGTGCCTAATGATGCCGTTGTGCTCTTGATCTGCTCCAGGAAGGTATCCAGGAGTGTCAACTAGCGTCACTATCGAGATATTGAATGCGTCACAGAACCTGATGAATCTGGCAGCCTTGGTTGAAGAATTGATGTCAAGCGCGCCTGCCAGATACATTGGCTGGTTTGCAATGATGCCTATCGGCCTGCCACCCATCCTTGCAAACCCTACGATAATATTCTCAGCGAACAGCTCATGCACTTCAAAAAAGTCGCCATTGTCGACTATTGACTTGATTATTTCCTTCATGTCATACTGCTGGTAGGGGTTCTCTGGAAGGATATTAATCAACTTGGGATCGATTCTGTTCGGATCGTCGTTTGTCTCAACTATCGCAGGCTCTTCGGAGTTGTTATGCGGTATGAAGGACAATAGCTTCTTTATCTTGTCAAAGCAATCATATTCGTTGTTAGCGATAAGGTGGGCTACGCCGGATTTTATAGCATGTGTACGCGCTCCTCCCAACTCTTCAAAGGATACTTCTTGACTGAGCACTTCCTTGACTACTTCAGGACCTGTGACATACATCTGGCCGACATTTTCAACCATTACCACAAAGTCAGTCATTGCCGGTGAATATACTGCGCCACCAGCAGATGGACCGATGCTCGCAGTGATTTGTGGTATGAC
>JAICVG010000280.1 GCA_025935445.1 Nitrososphaera sp.
AGTAACATCTGCAGGTTTTTCAAAGTTTCGTCGGGCAACCCAGACGCCATTCAACTTGGTCTTTGAAGCGAGACCCTGAGCTCTACGCCAAACTACAACTAAGACCAGTATTTCAGAGTGGAGCGGGTGGGATTTGAACAGCTTTTCTTTTTCAGTTGCTGTTTAGATAGATAGGCTCATCTTAAGAAAGCAGCTGAGGTCGTGGGTTCAACTCCCACCCGGTCCATTTCTTCCTGTTGTACAACTACGGCATTAAATTACGCAAGGCGTACTCAAAGGGCGGACTTTGATCAATAATGGTGTAACATCTGAGGATTTGCAAGGAAAAATGACATTTTACACATGTCAAATAACTTTATAATATTCGCTGAAAACCTTGTTGTATGTGTAATCCAAAGGTTGGAGTGATTATTTGAGTCATGCAGACAAATAATACACCTGACTTTGATCGTCCTATGCTTCGGATGGGGTCAGTTGCATTCCTTGCAGGTATTGTTATTTTCATGGTATCTACCATTGGGTTTCATGCTGGTACTAGGGACCCAATGGACAATCCAGCTGTTTTTGCGGTGTATGCCCAGAGTGATCCATGGATAGCTGCCCACATTGGTCAGTTTGCAGGTCTAATGTTAATTTTTGCTGGTGGATTTGTAGCGCTTCATCGGTTGCTTTTACATTCAGAATCAAGCGTCGCTTCAGCACTTGCATGGTTTGGCTTAGCGACAGCAATAATTACAGCCAGCACCTATGCTATTCTACAAGCTGTTGACGGGATTGCACAAAAGATTGCAACTGGTAGTTGGTATGCTATCCCTCCTTCTTCTACTGCTGGTAGTGAAGAAGAAAAAGCCATTGCCTTTAGAGTAGCCGAAGGGATAAGATGGACGGAGATTGGTATCAATAGTTATTTCAGAATACTTCAGGGGGCAGTTGCGATAATCTTTGGCGTTGCAATAGCAAAAAGTGCCCTTCTTAGTAGATGGATTGGAGCAGTCGGAATAGCTGTCGGTGCTGTTGGCATAGCTGCTGGCGTCGTTACCGCCTACATTGGATTCTCCGAGCCTGTGTCAAACATTTGGGCAGTGACACTATATCTTTGGATAATAATCCTCGGCATTTTTATGTGGAGAAAAACTACGGTAAAGATTATCGCAAGGTGATTTATTAGAAGAATATACATAGCTGAGGTCGTGGGTTCAACTCCCACCCGGTCCATCTCTTACTACGAGGGAGCTACGGTATTGTTTTGAGCTTATTTTAGGAAGTTGTCGGACAGAAAGTCTCACAATGCCTTGGATAAATCGACAGAAAGAAGTTTGGTGAGGAAAATAGGATATAACTGCAACATCAGTTATCTATGGTAGTATATTGTATATGGCAACTAGAATTGTTATTTTATTCACAGTACCCTAACTTTTTCTTCGGATCAGTTTCATTTTCATACCATATTTGGGTCGCAATGTAATTGCAGGATCCAGTTTGATGCGCTGATCTGGAATCAGACGCATTGTCCACTTTTGTACAATAGTAGCAATGATAAGTGTACCTTCAATCCATGCGAAGGGTTCTCCAATACAACCTCTTATCCCTCCTCCAAATGGAAAGTAACTGAACCTGGGTAATCGAGCCTTGAATTCTTCTGTCCACCTGTCAGGGTTGAACTGTTCTGGTTCCTTGTAATATCGTGGGTCATGGTGCATAACATATTGACTCATAAGGATAGAGGAGCCAGCAGGTATAGTATATTCCCCTACGTGATAGTCATTTTCAACATAACGACCCATTGTCCAGACAGGTGGATAAAGTCTCATTGATTCTCTAAGTACCTTTTCAGTATATTGTAATTTTGGAATATCCTCAGCGGTTGGGATTTTACTAACATCATTACCATTCTCATCGATAGTTCCAAGAACAGAATCTATTTCATCGTGAAGCTTCTTCTCGACATCAGGATATTGGGAAAGTAGGTAGAATGTCCATGTAAGTGCATTGGCAGTAGTTTCATGACCTGCAATAAATATAGTCATAACTTCATCTCTCACCTGTTTGTCCGACATTTTACCATTAGAAGATTGAGCACCACCACTGCTGGGAGGAGCGGGACCTGCCAAGTTAGAATCTTGTGCCTCCAGTAGTCTGGAGAGCAAATCATCATAGTGGTTATTATCAGACTCTTGTTGATGATGCCGTCTGTCAGAAATTAATCCATACACCAATGAATCTAACTCCTTTTTGGCTTTGCGAGCTCCTCTTGGAGCAGGTAAAATAGGAATTTTATCAAGAATATGACCTATTGGACTCTGAAGTCGTCTAGAATAGTTACGGGTTGTAGTCAACGCTTTGCCGACTTGTTTAGCCTCTGATTCTACATCATAGTTCAATACAGATTTACAGATAATACCAAGTGTCAGTTCCATCATTTCTTGAGAGATATCTATCGTGTCTTCATTCTTCCATCTATCACGAAAACGGATGGCATAATCAGTCATAATCTTTCCATATGTCATGATTTGTCTCGAATGGAATATTGGTTGTATTAGTCGTCGTTGACGATTATGAAAGTCTCCTTCACTTGTGACTAGCCCTTCACCTAAAAGGGACTTTGCAATTTGAAGCCTTTTGCCCTTTTTAAAATTTCGATGATCGTAGATGAGCATCTTTTCAATGTAGTCAGGATTATTGATTAAATACACATGTTGCTTAGGTCCTAACTTGAAATAAGCTACATCGCCGTATTTTTGAGATATAGTTGATAAAGTTTTGATAGGATCGTGAATGAATTGACGAATCAATTTACCTGGCATTTTATAGGTTGGACCTGGGGGGTACTTGGTGATTTCACTGCTCATGCAGGATCCATTTTTCTAG
>JAICVG010000085.1 GCA_025935445.1 Nitrososphaera sp.
AGACATGAAACGATAGTAGCAGAAATGATCAAACGCGGCTTTAGCCACAAGAGCACTCTGAAAAAAGAGTTGGCCACAGGCTCCAAAATGCAATCGGTTTTTGTTGATCAGCCAGCTAGACAACAAATGATCTTGCGAAGTAAGAGATGTAAATGCAAGTTATAGCACTCGGGGGGCTCTTTAAAATGTCACGGGCTAGCAAACTAAGCTACTCATTGCCTCATGAAGTTACAATTTATTATCAAGAAAGCCTTGCATTATTATCATATGCAACCGTCAGATATTGAGGACATTCTACCACCGGAGAAAATAGCATTCATAGCCTACAACATAGGTATTTTTGAATCAGTTCAGAAGTTTGGCAACCTTATTACCAGTAGCAAGATAACGGGTGGGATGGATCCAGTCAAGGTAGCAGAGCTCCTTGAGGAAACGCGTGCATTCTATGACGCAGAGATGATCGCACAGCTTATCAATGGGATGCTGGCACAAAGGGCGAGCATGAATCTTCCTTCTTCCTTGACAATTGGGAGGGTCACAGCAGGCCAAGTAGACTATGTCATCAGGCAGCTAAAGGCCGCAGGTATATCCATTAATAAATAGCACTACAGACATAACAACAACAACAATGGTGAGTACCAGTATGAGTATGAACAACAACAACCATGTGAGGGCTTAATCGATTCGTTGCTTGCATGCTTGCTGTATATATATATGCGCAGGTATTGCAATTTGAGCTATTTCTGAAACAGACTCATGCGGTTACTAATAATATTAATATTAATAATTGTCTGACTGATAATTCTTCACTCGATTTTCGCTAGAGTAGAAATTCAAAATCATTAAGATACTTGCTGGGTTGCAATAGCTTATGGGTCTGATAACATGGATAGCAATTGTAGTGATAGTCCTAGTAGTTATCGGGCTTGGGGCAGGGGTCTTCTTTTCAGGATTGATAAGGGGTGCTGAAATAATTGGGAATAACCCTGCAGTGCAAAACGTTACCCAAGAGGCTAAAGAATTTCTCGACAATAACATTCAGGGGAGCGGCAGCAGCAGTAGCTCCAGTGTCTTGGTAATAACCACTAATGAGGCAAGATACAGAGTCGATGAGCCAGTGACAATTACAGTCAAGAACATAGGCAATGAAACATTGACCTTTCCTAACTCGGCAGTGGGTCTGAAGATTCAGAACACGAACACCGGCCAGATGTATAGTGTAGTTGCAGCCCAAGTAACAACTGAACTGGAACCTGGGGCATCTAGAATGCTAACTTGGAATCAGGAGGACGGCAACGGCAACAATGTTCCAGCTGGTAATTACACTGCCACTGCGCAGGGTATATCATCATCATCATCAGCTCAGAGTGTCTCAGCACAAGTTAGCTTCGAAATTACAGAATAAGTATGGCTCCACTGATGACTGTAGTCCATAGGCCATCTTTGTGGCCCTCTGCTGACTGGGTAAAGTTCTGTGTTCGGTAGATCTTGTTTGACAGTCTCCACTGCTCCTCTTTTTCATTCCATGCAAGGCTTGGGTCGTTTGGCAGCCCGAGGATAGTTGCAAGCATTTCCATCGCCATGTCCTCGGCATAGTCACCTGCCTTTTGCGCAGTTTCGCCGGTAGAGTGATGTTCTGACAGGTATCCGTGCTGGCTTCCATCCACAGGCCTTGCCAGACCAATTGATGCTGCAATAAGCCTGTTGGGCTCGTTAGTGGCAGACCTTGCCATTATTGTAAATACAATCTGTCCAGGCTGCAAGTATTTTCTCCCTTCCTGGCGGCTGACAATTTTACAATGCGGAGGGAGTATGCTTGATACTGACACCAGATTAAGGTCTGCTATCCCTGCATCTCGGAGGGCAAGCTCAAAACTTGTCAAATAGTCCTTGTGAATGCCTCTGCCCTTGGTGAAAAACACCCTCGTGGGGACATTGTGCATAGGATTAGCAGTATTGAGATGTTGTTGTTGTTCTTCTTCCATGCATAATGTCTGGCATACAAGACAAATTAGAATTAATAATATTGTTACCAGTAATATTGCAACTATATAGCACAGCTGGCGGCTAGATCGGAGCGTTGAAGATCAGCGCAATGCCAGTTGGTAAAAGGTTCACGGTAAAAGTAATGGGCATAATCAATACCAGCCCTGAATCCTTCTACAAAGGCTCTGTCAAGACTGACGAGCAGGAAATAGCAACGACAGCAAGGCTGATGCAAGAGGATGGTGCTCATATGATCGACATTGGCGGCATGTCAACTGCGCCCTATGTGCAAACAGTCCTCGTCCCAATCGAAGAAGAGATAAGAAGAATCACAGAGGCCATCAAGGTGGTCAAGAATGCGTGCGACTTGCCGGTTTCGGCAGACACCCCAAGGGCCGCCGTTGCAAAAGAAGCAATAGCAGCCGGCGCAGACGCAGTCAACGATGTAACTGGATTAAAATACGATAGCAAGATGGCAGATGTTGCAGCAAAAGCTGGCGTGTCTATGATAATTGGCGCATACAGCAAAGCGCCTGCTACAGGCAGAATGGCCAGTACACTCAAGGCATTGAAGAAAAGCATAAGCTTGGCAAGTGAGGCGGGTATCAAAGATGTAATGATTGACCCATCAATAGGCTTTTTCCGTCAAGAAGGGAAAAATCCCTTTTTCACTAAAATGACAGATATGCCATGGTATGCACGTGATATTGAAATCCTATCCAACCTGCACAAGCTTGTAACGCTCAATAAGCCGATCTGTATATCAGTTTCGAGGAAGTCTTTCATTGGGTACCTGCTGAATCTGAATGCTGCAGAAGATCGCCTGATACCCTCGATAGCATGTGAAATGATTGCTGCTATCAAGGGTGCAAATATCATCAGAACGCATAACGTTCGAGAAACAGTACAGGCAGTAACTATGCTGCAATTGTTGAGAACCTAGGCTGGCAAACGCTTATAATGCTTCAGAGCTGTTACACATCAAGGAATTAGTTGGACATTGTACAGGGTCTGACATTTGATGACGTACTTCTCGTTCCTAAACGGTCGCCGATAGTTTCCAGATCTCAAACAAACCTGCGCACCAAGCTGTCGAGTAATATCACACTCAATATACCAATTATAAGTGCTAACATGGACACCGTCACTGAATCAGGCATGGCAATTGCATTGGCAAGGGAAGGCGGTATTGGGATTATCCATCGATTTATGACAATAGAGGATCAGGTAGACGAGATTCTGAAGGTCAAGCGCTCAGAGTCAGTCATGATAGAGCAGCCATATACTATTAAACCTGATCTGACGGTGGCAGATGCCAAAAAGGCTATGGGGGAGTACAGCGTCTCTGGCCTGCTTGTCGAAGAAGGAGGCCAACTCCTCGGCATAATTACAAGGCGCGATATCACGTTTGAAAAGAACAACAAACTCAAGGTGTCAGAACTTATGACAAAGGATGTCATCACTGCCAAGACAGGCATTACTATAGATCAGGCAAAGGAGATTTTGCACAATAAAAGGATAGAAAAGTTGCCGGTGGTTGATGACAAAAAACGCATCGTGGGGCTTATTACCAGCAAAGATATCTTGAAAATGGAGCAGTATCCGTATGCATCAAAGGACAAGAAAGGCAGATTGCTTGTAGGCGCTGCAGTCGGCGTCAAGGGAGACTATTTAGAGCGTACAGAGGCGCTTCTCGAGGCGGGTGCCGATGTTATTGTAGTCGATATTGCGCACGGCCACAGCGAAAATGCTATCAACACTGTACACATGATCAAAAAGGCATTTCCTGACTCTGAGCTCATTGCAGGCAATGTCGCTACGGGTGAAGGTAGCCGTGACCTCATCAAAGCCGGCGTCGATGCAGTTAAGGTAGGAGTAGGATCAGGCTCGATATGCATAACAAGAGTCGTGACAGGCTCGGGCGTGCCGCAACTGACTGCTGTAATTGACAGCGTCAAAGTTGCACGCGATTATGACGTACCTGTAATATCTGACGGCGGCATCCGCAACTCTGGTGACATTACCAAGGCGTTAGCTGCAGGTGCATCCTCAGTAATGATAGGAAGTCTCTTTGGCGGGACAGATGAGAGCCCAGGCAAGACCCTTGTCAAGAACGGCAAAAAGTACAAGATGTATCGAGGCATGGCATCATTTTATGCGTCACTTGGTAGGAAATACCGTGAAGCGGGATCTCAGGTAGTAGACTCTGAAGACCTTAACGATTATGTCCCAGAAGGTGTTGAGGCTATGGTCCCATACAACGGAAGCGTAGTAGAACTCATAAGACAGATGGCAGGCGGCCTGCGGTCAGGGCTCAGCTATTGCGGTGCAAAAACGATTCCTGAGATGCAAATGAATGCCGAGTTCATCAAGATCACATCGGCAGGATATATCGAGAGCCAGTCGCATGATGTCGATCTAATGTAATGTAATTACTGATGTACAAACAAACACGTGTCTAGTACTAGCTAGGAAGACAGGGTCACATCTAGAATGTGGCACTCTTTTCATCCAGTTTATTCAAGTCCAAAAATATACCCTATCGCAGCGAGATTCAACTCAACTCACACTTGCTCAGTATCGCAGAAGCTGAGTCTATCTCATATTTGCTCAGCCTATACTACTCTCACATACAATAGGTGTGTGTTTGTATCAACAATGATGCACACACAATCTGCAGCCGCCCATTTTGGCAAAAATTTTATTTTATGATAAACTTTTTTGAAGATCAGCCTATGTGAGTTATGGATACACGAATATGCATGCCAACACTTCGCAATATGACTCCTATTATCAAATAAAATATGTGTAAATAATGGAATCAAACATGAGATTTTAGTTACACTGCAAACACGTCGAAAAAATTCTAGCGATATAACAATCACTCATTATATATTCATCAATATCATTCATTGGTGATGACGATAACATTTGCAAATAAACCAATAGAAGTTCCATGCAAATGCGGTCAATGCAATTCTCATACTCTATCTGATTGCATAAACAAAAGATGCTACTGTTGTGACTTGGGAGATATGCTTGCAATTTTGACGAATTACAACGCAATTGAGGTGCAAAAAAATAGGCAAGGATTGTGCATTATGATAATGATAATCTGCAATTACAATTCAATAAGACTTGAACAGGCTCAAAGGGAGCTTCTATTGCTTCTGAAGTGTTTTTCAAGCTTGAAGCCCCACGCCTCTTGCATCTACTCCTTACCTTTATTCTAAGCAATACGATTTTCTTTTATGAGGAGAGGCTATTGCAGCAGTCTAGGGACGGGGCACAATTATTAGTTTGGGTTTATTGTTCGTAGCGTGGTGGCACTTCTTGCCGCACAAACTGCAATTCCTTCTGTCATGATAAATACACTGGCAAGGATGAGATTTCATGTAACTCTCAGCAGCCTTAGTATATTCACCCGTACCATTGCAGAATGAACATCCTACTGATAACGATTCTAGATGGCCAGTGTTTTGACAAATAATACAACCATTATGACTAAGAATAACATCCATCTACATTCTAATAGAAGAAACGCATAGAATATAAGAGTAGCGAGAGAATATTCTGAATATATTGCCTAGATTTACGAGAATAAATAATAATAAAAAATTTTAGACACCCTCTGGGCCCTCTAAAGCTGTGTATATATTACTTCACTTCAATTAATCGAAAACCTCTGTGATAGAATCTATAAAATGCGCAGAGAATCAAAAATAGATTATAGCCCTGCGTTAACGCAGGGCTAGGCTATCTTGTTTGAAGTCTTCTGCTCTCTTCCGTGTTAAGGGAAGACGCTACAATCTTGTTGATAGCACGAGAGCAGCTGCTTCATCTATACTCTAGGTATGGTTCCATAGATTGATTGTCCGTCAATTACACTTATGGTGTCACGTAGTCCCGTGTCTGTTATCCTCGTTTCAT
>JAICVG010000204.1 GCA_025935445.1 Nitrososphaera sp.
AGCACCTGTTGTTGCATTAGCACCTGTTGTTGCATTAGCACCTGTTGTTGCATTAGCACCTGTTGTTGCATTAGCACCTGTTGCAATATTCCTTAAGGATGGCGGCACCTCAAGCATTTCGGGGCTCATCTTTGGCTCAGACGGCAATCCATATTGTTTACGTAGCGACTCTTGCTGTTGTTGCATAATTTGTGTTGAAAAAGTTGGGCCTCTGTACCCAAATTCTATCCACAATAGGATTACTACAGCTAATGAAATGCCCATTACCAGTATGCCCAATGCAACACCGCGCATATGTGGCGAGTAACCTTTGCTTCCTTCATCATGTGAATGGCCAGACACATCCTTCTCTACTATCTTACCTATGCCGTTATATATAGAATGAAAAGCGACAGAGACATAGGGACGTAAAAGGTCAAAGAGGGACTAAAACTATAGAGAAAATTTTGCGAAATTGTTATTTTTGTGGCTCACAAACCTATCTCGATTCCTTTAAGTGGAATCTCGAACAACAGAATGGCCGAGCAGTAAGAAGAAGTAGAACCTATAAGCTTTGCCTTAGATTTAAATATTTTTAAAGTTTATTCTGAGCTCAAACAGTGGGTTTTTAGTAATAATTTTAAAATATAACATCAGTCTTAGACAAGAAGTATACAAAGAAAAAGTTCTTAATAACACGTCAAATTTTTGCCTTAAAAATAAAGCAGACTTCTAAATAGCTTTCTAATGCTAAATCAAAAGACACCCACATGAGAGATAGCCATTTCTCTTGCAGACGCGTGCGATGGCAATAAATATCGGTAGTAGGCCAAATCCTGTGAAGACATTGAAACGCGCTATTTTAGTTGTAATTATTTGTGCCAGTGCTCTTTTGGGTTCAATCGGCAGTCTGGGGTATTATGCTCCTTTTCAATACAATCTAGGGCATAAAATACCCCCGACTACAAGGATTGCCCAAGGAGGAGAGTTGGTAGATAGTTCATCCAATGTTACAACAAATACTGTTCAGATAACAAGGAATAACACCTTAACTTTGACTGATTTGTTCATAGAGACCCAGCAATCAGTAGTTCAGGTCAGCGGTACAGCAAGCGATGACAACCCTTCTTTTGGAATTAGCCTAGGTTCAGGATTCGTTTACGATAATAGCGGACATATTATCACCAACTATCATGTTATTGCAGGAAGTGATCCTAATGACATAAGCATAACGTTTATCGATGGAACAGTTTATAGAGCGAGGGTAGTAGGTACAGACCAGTACAGCGATCTTGCCGTACTACATGTAGAGGATGACGTTCCTGCAGACAAGCTAGTACCTTTACCACTTGGAAACTCTTCTGCATTGCGAGTAGGTCAAGAGGTCGTGGCAATTGGTAATCCGTTTGGGCTATCGGGCTCCATGACAGAAGGAATAGTCAGCGGCCTCAACAGACTAATTCCTGTTTATCAAGATCCATTTTCTAATGTTGCAGCACCTGCCTTTTCTATTCCAGATGTAATTCAAACTGATGCAGCGATCAACCCTGGCAATTCAGGCGGGCCACTTTTGGATATACAGGGCGAAGTAGTTGGAATCAATTCTGCTATCTTTTCTACGACAGGAGGTTCTGCAGGAGTAGGATTTGCAATTCCTTCAAACGCAATAGCCGAGATAGCTCCGGTATTGATAGAGAGAGGCACCTTTGAGCATCCCTGGCTGGGAGTCTCTGGAATAGACATGACACCTGAAATAGCAGAGGCAATAGGTCTTGGTGAGCCGAGAGGATTTTTAGTCATAGATGCCGAGCCGGGCGGTCCTGCTGACAGCGCAGGGATTCGAGGGGGCGATACTCCGGTGCAACTTGACGGAAGGGAGATTACACTAGGAGGAGATGTTATTTTGGCAATAAATGACAGGGATGTAAGAAAAATAGACGATATGCTCGGATACCTGCAGCAGGCGACACAAGTTGGAGAAATAGTACCACTTACTGTATGGAGAGAGGGACAGATAATTGAAATTGACGTAACACTTGGAGCAAGACCAAGCTTGCAAGAGTCACCGTAAAATAGTCTGATAATTACGGTTCACGCCATGTTCATGAAAAAAGAATATATATTTTCTCATTTGAGCAGGCTTGGATTTAATTGAATCTGGTTAAACTTGAATCAGATCATATGCTGTAGGAATCGGTAGGCGTTAATGTAGCTGAACCGGTGACGTATTGTATATCTGGATCCTCATCCAACATTTTGCCTAACTCCTCCATTGACATTCTTATTGCTTTGAATTTTAGCGTTTTTTCCTCTTCTACTTTGGACATCCGCTGATATTTTTGATAGATCCACTCTTTCTTTTGATTAATATCTAAGTCTGCGGGATATACTACTCGAAACGCCACGCTACCTTCCCAATCAGGATACCTCGTTTGATAATATAAGATATCAAGAAGAAGGCTCTGATCTACTTTGGGCATGAGAACATGAGCCTCCTTAAGGAAATTCTGATAGTCCTGTTTTATCCTAACAGCAGCAGAAAGAGTCGAAGGAGTTACTCCCGACTTTGCTGTATCTGCAAGACGACTGTCATGACTCATACTTTTCTTTGAAGCCATATGTCTTTTAACAGTTGCACCAAATTGTTTCCTATATATTATATGGTCTCTCTGCCATGATTCCTAATCCCGTGCTGTTCTTGTCGTTTAACTCATGCAAACTTGTAATGATGCTCTACAAAGTCACCGTCTTCTTTCAAACGAACAACTCCCAGTTCATCAAAATCCACAATAGATGACTTGGGGATGAGATATTTGCTTGGCGTTATTGGACCGAATGTGGCAATAATTCTTTCCGCTTGAATTGACTCGACAACTCCAATGTCTTTACCATCTCTGGTGAAGACTGGTTTGTTTACGATTTTCTGCCAATCATCAATTTTTTGTTCAATTGGAGAGGTCATATATCCAGAATTGTATGCACTATATATGATTTAATTGTTCCAAGTTTCAAGGTGTTTTCGAGACTTTAGATAATTACAGTAATACCGGGAATTTCAAATAAGATGCCGACGCACTCTTGAGGACAACATTGTTGAATATACATATGCTACTAGTGAAAATAATAATTGTAGCAATAACTACTGAAAGAGGATCAAAAGACATACATGTGAAGGAAAGCCAATTTATGAATAGTTAGCAATAATCAAGCTTCCTCTTTTAACTGCTCACGAGAACTTATTTTTCTATAGCAGCTTATGCAAAGCATTGCATTATTGTAGCGATAGATTTTCTTATTTGGATTGAATAATGAGAGTTTTGAAAGTTCCATAGAGCAATTATCACAACTCTTCTTCATAGACGATATGTACTCTTCAAGTTATTTAAAAGAGATGGATATTTGATCCAGTATTGCTGCAATATAACATAAGATGTACGCATATCTTATTAGTACATTGGACGTCATGTCTAACCTATTATTACGTTTGCAGAGTAGTAGCAAATGATTTAGAAAAGATAGAGCCATCTTTGCTGACGGGGTACTATTTTGGTAAGTAAAGTACAACTGTGTTTTCCATAAATATATTCAGGCTAGGGACATGTACATAATACACAACAGGCTGCTATAACAACTACTCAGCAATAGCAAGGCAGCGTTGGCAATTTAGTTGAAGAACTTTTCAGGCGACAACAGAAAAAGAAGAAAGACAGTTACCGATCTCTTGGCTTGCAGCGCCACAGCTCCATAACAACATCTTCCTTTAGGACTTCTTGTTGTAAATGCTAAAACAATAGTGGCTAAGTAAAGCCATAAACTTTGAGCCTCACAACAATTAGATGGCCACCGGTCCCTCACAA
>JAICVG010000325.1 GCA_025935445.1 Nitrososphaera sp.
AAGCAGAGATATCATGATACTGGAAGATGACTATAAAAGATGACTTCATTATTCTCTTGAGACGCATGAACCATCAGCTGTCATGCTAAACCTAAATATTTGATCAACTTCCGAGTTTTCAAAAATTTCTGAGTCGTGAGTTATTATTATTAGCTGGGCTAGCGGTCCAACACCCTCTCTGAACGCCTCCGATAGTATTCTGACAAGCCCTCTCCGCCTATCTTCGTCAAGATGTGCAGTCGGCTCATCTAAAATGATGAAATCAAGCTTGTTTGAACCCATCATATAGGCAATACTAAGACGAAGTGCAAGGGCTACGGCCACCTTTTCGCCTCCGGAAAGTGAGTCCATATCAATTTCACCCTGCCTGCCGTAACACATTATCGCTACTTCCCGTGCCCCTTCTGTAAGTTCGATCCTCGAAATGCCAATGTTAAAGAGCGATGCATATTCTGACGCTTTCTGCGATATAACTCCGAGCGCCCACGAGCGAAGGCTGATGCCTACCATCCCGTCCCTATTGAATATCATCGAGCGCATTCTTTCTAGCATTTTGGAGAATTCAGATGCCTGTCTTAACTGCTCTATTGCATGCTTGGCAGAATCTATCGCTGCCTGGGCGTCAGTTATTACACGTCTGTACTCACCAGTTTTGACACTTGCAGTCTGCAATTCTTGTATCAGCCTTGTCCTCTCTAGCTTCACATCTGTGTATTGCTGGAGGCTCAAGCCACTCATCTGCCCCCGCAATGCAGCAATTTCTTCAGCAAGCGTCTTTGAGACGCCATCTATTACCAGCTTGAAAGGATCATCTCCTACGTAGGCTATTTGCAGAGGAAGTTTGGCCAGATATTTTTTCTTGCTATTGAGGTCGTCTTCAATCTTGACCAAGTCATTTTCAGAGCTTATAGAATTGTTTGACAGGAACTTTTCTGCTGTCACTATCATTTTGTCCTGCTCTGCCAGCTGTTGCTCTTCTTTCTTGAGCTCAACCTTGGCTACTTGCAGTTTGTATTTTTCTTCCGATCTGCGCCTGATCTCCAGCTGAATATGGTCTACGTTAAACATTTCATTAACCTTTGTAACGGGGGAGTTGCAAACGGGGCATTTGCCATTCGCTATATGCAGTTTGCCGGCACACTCTAGAAAACCAAGTAGCTTGCCCATCATGCCCTCATTTTCCTCCAGCTTTGAATGGATCTCCTCTGATTCGGCTTTTATCATCTTGAGCCGTATCTGCACTTCTTCTTTGGTTTTCAGCACATCGAGCAAGCTCTTTGCTTCCATAACTACTCTTTCCATTCGTTCTACTTCTGTGCTAAGATGGCTGCGCCTTTCAATGACATGTCGCATAAGCAGCTTTTCGCAATTCTGAAGCTCCTGTGTCTTTTGGATGACTGGCTCCAACCTCTCGATTTCCTTGTCAAGCTGACCTATTTTTTCTTCAAGCAGCCTTCTTTCATCTTCAAACTCTTTCAAAAGCAATGATCCCCCCTTTAGCTCCTTCTCCTTTTCCTCTAGCAGTCTTTCCACCTTTGGAACTTCCTCGTCAGTATAGCCTATTTCATCACGCAGTCTTTCGCGGAAGCCTACGATTACATTGCGCATCGTTTCATAAGCTGAGTCGAGTCTGTCAATGCCAATCAGGCCATTCAGCAATTCCTTAAAGTCTTTTGGTTGCGCTTCTACTATCCTGACCAGCTCGCCCTGCTGCACTACCCCAGCAACACGCAGCTTTTCATAGTTGAGCCCAAGCACCCGTGCTATTTCCACACTCATTGACTCGCCAAACTGTCTGCGCTCGCCGCCGACAATTGGCTTATTTACTATCTTGTCACCATCTGATACAAGTACAAGCTGAGAAAATGACTGAAGGCCGGAGCCATTGAGTGCTCTTATCGCCTGGAACTCTTTAGAGTTGAGAGCAAAGCGTATCTGCGCCATAGCATGGTTGGCGCCTCTTCTTACAAGGTTCTTGTTTGACTTTCTTGTATGCTTGCCAAAGAGCGAAAAAGTCACTGCATCGATGATTGAGGACTTGCCGGAGCCGTTATGCCCTAGAAATATCGTAAGACCCTTGCAAAATTCTATCTTGGTGTCTTTGTGTGCAATGAAATTCTTCAGCTGGATATCCTTTATCATTTAACATTATGACCTCCAAATTTGTTTAACTTG
>JAICVG010000148.1 GCA_025935445.1 Nitrososphaera sp.
GCAATGAGGAAGTATTCACAGAAGGGGAATACGATAATGAAGATGCTGATCTAATAGAGGATACAGAATTATTATTATTTGCAGTTTTACTATGATCAAGAACAGAAAAAGAGCTATTGGGAGTAGCTGTTGTTGCATTACTGAAATTAGAGTGCTTATTCTTACTGGTTGATTCAACATAAGACACCAAACGCCGAGCCTCTTCGTCACTTTCTAAATCTAACCACTGATAAGGTATGCCATTCCTGGCTAGGAAATACTTTACTTCATATGATTTTGGTGACCATCTTAATCCTATAATCCTAATGCCTTCAAATGGATGCTTGAATGAAGCCGTCCAATCATCTAATAGGTCATCAAGTATAGGATAGAGATATTCTTGCGGAGGGTCCCAGGGTTTCATCATGTAATAATCAATTTTAGCTTTGTTGATTGATCTTATAGCAGCCTCTGTATCTGCATAAGCTGTAAGCAACACACGCTTGGCATCCGGAAAAATATTCATAGCCTGTTCTAGGAAAACAACTCCAGACATATGTGGCATTCTTTGATCGACTAACAGTAATGCCAAGGCTTCATTTCGTAATTTTAGCTGTTTCACCAATTCAAGAGCCTTCTGCCCAGAATCTGTTTTAAGAATACGAAAACGATTGCCGTATTGCTGTCTTAAATCACGTTCAATAGCTCTAAGCACATTTGGATCATCATCTACTGTAAGCAAAACAGGCCTCATGCCAATTTACCTGTACCTTCCTATCTTTTCTTAAGATTCGAGAGAGATAAAAAGTTATAGTTAATTTTAACAATTAATAGATAAAACCCGTTCTAACTTCAAAGCTTTCATCTGCTCAATTTTTCTAGCGGTCAATCATAGACTGTTCTTATTAGAAGAAAATAAGAACTCAGAGACATTGAGAGAAAAACCTTCACAAGACAGACTCAATCAAATATACATTCGACAAAATCTAAACATAATTAAACTGTTATGATATATAATAAGTTGTAGTAAAGCTTTGACCGCTCGAACATTTGCCTCTTCCAGCGACAGCATCATCATCATTACTATTATTATTATCTTGTTGCTTGCTGCGCCGCACATTTATGCCCAACAGGCGGGGGTTACTATCAAAGAATGGGAAGTGCCAACCCCGAACTCTGCTCCCCACGATATTGTAGTTGATGATAGGAACGGGACTGTGTGGTTCACAGAGATAAACGCCAACAAGTTAGGCAAGTTTGACCCAGGGACTGAGCAATTCCAAGAATTTGATATCCCTACGCCGTCATCCAGACCTCATGGCCTCGTGGTTGATGAGAACGGCAACATTTGGTTTACTGAAATGGCGGGCTCAAAGATTGGAAAACTTGATGTTGAAACTGGGCAGGTTCATGAATTCCCGACACCAACACCAAATTCTGGTCCTCACACTCCCATTATGGGAAATGGAGTCGTATGGTTCACAGAAATCGAAGCTTCCAAGATTGGTAGGCTCAACTTGACTACAGGCACTATAGATGAATTTCCGACACCAACGGGAGGCTCATCGCCATATGGCATCATTGTCGACTCCGAAGGAAATGCTTGGTACGCCGCACTAACTGGTCATAGGATAGGTAAAGTAGATGCAAAGACTGGTGAAATAACTGAATACCCAACACCAACCAGCGATAGCGGGACAAGGAGAATTGCAATAGACAGCGCTGGCAAGCTGTGGTTCACGGAATACAATGCTGCAAAGATAGGGAGTTTCGATCCGAAGATAAACGAGTTCAAAGAATTTGAGACGACTACTCCAGGCTCTGACCCTTATGCGATTTGGGTCGACATTTTCGATAATGTGTGGTTCAGCATGACTGGTGCTTTCAAGGTAGGCAAATTAGATCAAAGTACTAACACGGTCCAAGAGTATGACTTGCCAACTCCAAGTACAATAATTCGATTTATCTATGCTGATAAGGATGGAAATATCTGGTTTCCAAACAGCAATAACAACAAGATTGGGATGATAATGCAATCTTCGCAGTAGCCGACGACGACGACTGTTACGCGCGAGAATTTAGAGAATTTCATAGGAACACCTAACAAGTACACAGCGTCCCAATTGGCGAGCAAGTTTATTCTAGCAGGTATATCGGGGTAGCATCAATCAGATGCCAAAGTTATCGAAGAAGTACTGGTTTGGCGTTAACCTTGATGCGAAATAATGTATAAGGCTTTTTACGCATATCGCTCCCATTATGGAAGCGGGCTTGACGGTGCAACTGGTTTGCAGTGACGTAAAGATACCCATCGGATGCTAGAGAAAGCGTATCTGGCCACAATAGACGGGGGTCATGTACTATAGTCTCCCATTCTCCATTTGGGTTTCGCCGCATGATCGAATTATGCTCATAATTAGTCACGTATATGCGACCCTCTGCATCTGATTCAAGCCCATCAGATGCGCCACCTTTGTCTCCCTCATCTTTAACGGTCCTGGAGACATATTGGTCATCAACTGATCTATTGGAAAGCGCTTCTGTGCTTACGCTATAAAGCCTGCGGCTGGCAAGTGGGCAGTAGTACAGCCACTCGCCAGTTGCACTGATCGCTATGCCATCTGAACCCATATTGGCAGCCAACTTCGTGGATCCGTCCTCTTGCTGTCTTACCAGAAATGGCCGTCCTTCAACAATCGGCAGAAAGGTTCGAAGATCCTCCGCCTTTGTCGAAGGATGATCGTTGAGCCGTCGCCAGCATTCGCCTGAAGCCAAGTCTACAACGATAATTCCGTTCGGTCCATTTTGAGCAGAGTCAGTGATATATGCAATTCCTTCTTTTCCTCTCTGCAGGTCAAAGCGCACATCATTTAGATAGGTTGTAGGCAAAGCTACGTTTTGAGGGAAGAGAATTTTCTTAATGACCTGATTCGCTTTCAGGTCCACGCATAGGAGCTTTGGTCCACCATACTTCGTTGGCTGGAACATTGGGCTGCCGGTGTCAAGAATCCAAAGCCGGTCTGCTGGATCGACTACTACCGATTGTACCGAGACAAGAGCACCAGCATCTGCTGCTGGATCATGTGGGTCAGTTTGATTCATCGCCTCGTCTGGATAAGCGATTGCCTTGCCGTCTCTGACTTCAGCGACCGTGAATGAGACCTCATCGCCCCACCTTGGAAAATTGACGAATATCCGTCCTTTATGCGAGACTGTCACGCCGGTCGGCATTGCGCCATTAAAGTAAGCGACCGGCTCTAATACACCCAGCGGCTCGTCAGATGGCAACTGCTCAGTAGGGATAATTGTATGCTCTGAGTTGGATACTGACTCGTACGGAAAGTAGTCAGTCATGCTGCGGCTCAGTAACCTAGCTATTTATCACTATGTTAAAGGCAATCCGGATTTTTATTCTGGAAAATACAGGCACCATTATTGTTCCACTTCAAAAGCTATCTTCATTACTGTCCTATATTCAACTATCTTTCCATTCTGAACTTCTGCCTTCCAGCTAGTGACATCTACTCCCTTGATATTTCGGATAGTCTTGCTTGCACGTTCTAGTCCCTTCTCAACAGCATCTTGCCAACTCTTGTCTGATGTCGATATTAAATCTGAAACTTTGAGAACAGTTGTTGCCATGTATAACCATCATTTTATTGGTATAAAAGAGGTTCTCTAAAAATAAGAAGGATATTAAAAATAACACTCATTTCTTAGCTGAAAAACTGACAAGATTTGATGGAGAGAAATTGTTATCAAGACTTTTCAGATTACCCTGCATTATTTCATCTGACGCTATCACGACAACAATCTTTGTCACTTGCTTTCTGCAAATCTCGATAAGTGACCATTGAATAGCTTTGCTGTATTCTCAAAGCTTGGGAAACCATCATAACATTAACGCCATTAAAGAAGCAAAAAAAGAGGTAATATTGATCTATGATATAGATCCTTAATAATGCATGATTATACTAATCTTATTCTACCGAATTGGTAATAAGTTGAGTCACCTGTGCACTTTATTGTTAGAAAACATGGGCCCAGAGGGATTCAATAGAAAAACCTTCAGAATTGAGAGACAAGTTATATCAAAGTCAGAGAAGCAAAATATACCTGCGCTTATAGTCTTGCTTTTGAGTCTTGCTAGGAAACCAGTACATATAGTGGGACTAGTGTAGTATTTGGTTTGTCATAGTCGGCGGTTCATACGCATCTAAGCTTTAAACCTCAACTAAGTAAAATCGCTTCATAAGGCAAAACATCTTGAGCGAGCTTTATACTTTTTCCTATGTGAGACCCGGATAGCTCAAAATATTGCTATGCATGTATACAGAATTCTACTATCATCTTTATAGCAATTGTTAGCTACTTAAGAGTATCCGGCTATTCATGGGCACCATCATCTCCTATAATGAAAGAGAAGTGAAATATAACGGGTCAAAGGATGATATAAAGGCAGGATACAATGTGTGGGTTGACCTTGTTAACCCGACTCCATTTGAGCTATCAGGCATACAACAGTCCTTCCACCTAGACAAGCTGGCACTTGAAGAGTACCTGAACAAATCAAAAAAGCCGCAGGTGCGAGTCGTGGACAACCACAAATTTGTGCTTGCACTAGATATGAAATTCAAA
>JAICVG010000169.1 GCA_025935445.1 Nitrososphaera sp.
AAGAGTCTTTTTATTTCTAATTCTAAGTGTCTTTTCATAGCTGGATTGAATCCAGCACATCATTTTTTAGCTTGGTGCGCGCTTATTCAGATATGGCGTGTGGCGCCTGTGGGACTGAATTGAGATATATCAAAGGCACTCAGGATGGAGCAGGCAGGATCAGTTACACATTCTATTTTTGCGATCGATGTGATATAGAGTGGAGGCTACGAAGGCGCAAGGAATGAATGCAAGAAGTCTGAAATAGATAGGGGGATTGAAGTTGTTCACTTCGCCGTAAGCGTATTAATTGCAAAAGTAGTGACTATATGGGCTCAAGAGCAAGAAGCCACTATTTTACCATTGTTAGCAACGCTTGCAATAGCAAGTATCATGATATTGTCACCACTAGCTTACGGACAATCGGCGCCGTCAAGTGCACATCTATTGTTCTTTGACTTGCGTCAATCATTTTTTGGATAGCTACTTCTGTTGAATCGTGGACTGAATATACCAAACCGATAGGAACCATAACAACGACTGTATCACAATAATAAATTTCAAAGTACAATAGCAGCAAAGTTGTTGTTGACCAGATTACCATCCACGTTGTTTCATTGACCGTTCGGATAATATAGATTTACTTTTTGAATTGGAAATACTGAATGAAGAACAAGAAGATAAAAAAGTTAAATAAATGCAGCAATATTTCGACAATATTATTATGTCTATAAAAGTACCGTATATGAGAAAAAATACGCCGACATTCCTCACAATATCTGCTATTGCAATTGCGCTGCTGCTGAGCAGTCCACCATTACTCTCTAACCCTCTTCTACTTCAACCAGTACAAGCTCAAACAACCTCTCTAAGTTTTCGAACACCAACACCAGCTAATGGCATGACTCCCACACAACAGGTCGACACGCTAACTTTTGATGCGCAAGGAACTGCTTCTTCTGATTCCCAATCTCCGAATATAGCTAATATAACTAATGGAACAATTCAACTTCAATTAGACCCAAGCAGCAATGGACGAATGTATAATGGCACAATCATAAACGGAACATTTACCAATAGCAGCAGGGGAGGGGATATCAGTTTTACCGCTCAAGCGGGGAATGAAAATTATTTGGTAACTACACCGTGTACTTCATCTGATTCCAACAGCATCATCTTAACCAATGGCACCTTAGATCAATACTTTCTAGGTGCGGTCGAATGTTCTTCTTCTCAAGGAGGAGGAGGAAATGCTACTACTAATACTACTACACAGTCTTCTTCTATGACTTGAACCACATAGGACAAAGATGCTGATAATTATAAGGATTTTTGTGCTCACCAAAACGTGACACTCAAAGCTGTCGCTGCAGCTTCTCAAGAGCTGCAAGAGCACCACTTAACTATAGTACTGATAAGCAATGACCCCTTGAGAAAAAGCCATAGCCTGGCACTTTTAGCAAGTACATCAGGAAGTAGTAACAACAGCAGCAACAAACAACCTCATCATAGCCATATCATAATAACCACGATAAAGTTTAATTCAAAATGTACGCACGCTAATGTACAGCCTTTATAAGCCAATGTACATTTTTTATAAAGTAAAGGGTATCTCGTCCCTTCAGATTGTTATGCATTAAAGCATAGTTCCGCCTTCTATAACGATTGTTTCTATAAATTCTGTCATAATAAAAACCATATCTGTATCTGTCTCTCGTGTCTATCTCTTGAATAACTTCCTGTTAATAGGTAATGATTGTCTGTTCTTGTCAAGTATTGGTGAAATTTGATAAGAATCCCTTATTATGGATAAACTATTAGTTATTTACGCTGCCAATGGTTTCGAACACGTCCCCTGTGATCCTAGTGATGGCTACTCTTGCTTGTGCCATTATTACACCTGCAGCTGGAGCATTGCTGCTATTACCATCATCATCAGTTTTTGCACAACAACAAGAGGAGACCTCATTAGGTGAAGAAGGAGACGACCTAGCTAGTGGCATTGTATCTGGTGTTTTGGATGGCAGCAGTGATGATGAGGAGGATGATAATATTGATAATGAGGAAAATGAGGGTGGCGGTGCTGCTACTGCTGGAGATGATGATGATGGCGCTAACGCGCAGATAGCAGTACAAATAACAGACCAAGACCAAAGAGAAGCAAATCTAGCAGAACAATTAGGACTTAATGTCGACATAGTTGAAGTAGAGGAAGAAGAAGAAGTTACACCAACTCCAACACCACCCACTCCACCAACAGGAACAGTAACAGTTTTCAAACAAGTTGTAGGTGGTACTGCACAACCATCTGACTTTACCATGAGAGTCGAGGGTAATAACCCCTCACCAAGTACATTTCAAGGTTCTTCTTCAGGTACTACTGTTACCCTAGGTCAAGGTTCGTATCAAGTTACAGAAACTACTGTTGCTGATGATTATACTCCAAGTTTCTCGTCTGGCTGCTCTGGTACTATAAGTGCTGCTCAAACACAGACATGTACTGTAACTAATACCTTTACTCCACCAACAACAACACCAACAGTATTTTGTTATACTGTTGAATTTACTAGTACTGTCGTCAGCACTCACTGCTTCTCCACCGAGGACGAGTGTGGGACGGGTGAAGAAGTCATAACAGAAAATGGATTAGCCAGAATTCTTTCAAGTTGTCAAGGGTTTGAAACAATTCCTCAGGGTGGTGAAGGTTGTTCCATTGGCAGTGGCTTCGATCCTGATACCGGTCAACAGGTTCGTTTTGTTAGTTGCCCCTAAAAGCCGCTGCCGATTGAAAGATAGAGAAAAATAGCTACTAAAACAATGAGCCACAACTGACTCTAAAAATACAACTCAGAGCAGACAGAGCATAACGTTTTCATTCTATTGCTCTTCTTTCGATTTTGTTTTTGTGAATTATCAACAATGACACCTGTTCCGTCCTCGGAAAAGGTTACTTTAGCAGAGTTATTGATGTTATTATCTGCAAGGACTACTGGCGCATATGTCTAGTACGGATATATGACTAGGAAAGGGTTGAGCTCCCTCCTTATTTCCCTTCCCTTCTCTCTCCCTAAGGTGCTGGGCTAGGGACAAAATAAAGATGACCGAGAGTGATGCTTAGGAATGACAACAACTGCATCGCATTTTACTTCTTGAGTTTGAGATAAAATCTTTTGAATTCCTGATAAGAATTGGGATCGGTCTTATCTGCTGATGATGCATGTGTTTGAAATGTCTCCTCATAATATCTGATTATAAATGGTTTCATGTACTCTATCAACGTCTTATCATGAATGATTTTACGGTTGACATTAAATGAAAGGTAGTCTAGAGTACCAAATATACGATAATATACTATACTTCTAGCATTGTCGTACTGAGATTCTGGAGGTATTGTAGTAAGTTCTCGATCTAATTCTCGTAGTCCAGAGAAGATGCGATCTCCTAATGTGATCTGATCTAGTTTTTTAGAACGACGATATGTCACAATGGTATAAAATAATGCTGTGGCGTATATTCCAGCGGGAATAATCTGAATGTATTCTGCAGTTGTTATTTCTATCATGTGTTTAGCTATCTCTGTGTCTCTCTAGACGTAGAGGATATAATCTACTTAGTATGATTTTTTAGAGCAGTGACTGTAGTACTCACTTCACTGAGGGTTCGTTTTTCTACGACGTGGATTGTAATCGTATATTAGACAAGCTATCTTTCCTCTTCTCCTCCTCCCTCTCCCCCCTACAGTGCTACGCTACTTTTAACTATCATCACAATTTGTCATTATCAAAAATGGGTAGAACAGTACCTTCCTTTCGGAATGTATTGGAAATGGAAAAGGAAGAATGGAAGCCATTCCGTAATGCTCTTGGCAAATCAGATAGGAAGAAATTTGATGAAATGTGGGAGCTTCCTAAATTCCACATTTCAGCTTGCTCCAATTCTGTACAGTTGGTGCCACTTCATCCTATCGTTATTTTGATTCTGTTTCATCATTACAAATAGCTGCATAAGAGTAAATATGTGCGTATTTACCCTTGTTTCTGATTAATTTTAGAGTTTGGTCTCAAGAGCCGCAAAGCTGGGTTATGACTTTTACTGGATTTTATTATTGTTATTATCACCAGCGATGATAATAATAATTGTAGCTCTTAGTCCTGCCGAATCTGTGCATGCGCAGGAGAATGCTAATAATGTGACTAGTATTTCCATCAGTGGGTCAGTTTATGAGGATCTAAATCGCAATGGAACATTTGACTATGCACAAGAAACAGGAATTGCAGAAGTTTTCTTAGCAGTTATGGATGGCAACGGTACAGTGATGGATGAAGCTATTTCCTTAGTTAATGGT
>JAICVG010000163.1 GCA_025935445.1 Nitrososphaera sp.
GGGCATACATATAGGCCATGCATCCATATATTGTCGCCAACATTACAGATTACGACAATATCTTCTTTTTTAATAGCGGCTAGTCCTCTGACCAGTTTTATGGATCCCGTTCCACCCGCAAGAACCGATATCGTCAAATAATATGTAAGTAGATGATGCATTTTATTATATCTGCCGACAGGAGTCTTTGTGCAAAATATTCAATTACATATTAAAAATCGTAACTTTGAATGTGACCTGGGGAGCAATTGCCACTAAGTTATAATGGCAAAAAAAGCTTCTGCGCTAATGGACAAAATGTGCCCTTCCACTCATAAGAGAATCAAGGAATAAAGGTTATAAACTAGACACACAGAATTTAATTTGTGACGTATTTCACCTTAGTGCTTTCTGGAATACTTGCGATACTTTTAATCTCAGTTTTTGTTACCCAGGCATATGCTGCAGACCTGGCTGCAGCAATCAATCCGGAGAGCGATATCTCGGAGGGTTCCTATGTAGGCGTCAGAACGCTCACATTGGAGTATCCTGCAGGAAGCTCTCTGGCACAAGAACTTAATGGCCAGAATCAGCGCGTTGAGTTTTCCCTGAATGGGACGGCTACTGGGCAGGACAACAACAACACTGGTATGAGTGGTTTGGTTGCGGCGTTAAATAGAGCTTTTGTACAAGCTGATAGCCCAGTTCAGGCAGCGCAGGCTAATGTTTCCTATACGGGCGTCCTGAGAGGAGGACCTACTAGCACCCTAATATCCTACAGAGTAGAGCTCCAACCAACTTTGGAAAAATTTGTGCTTCAAGGTGGAGAGGCCGGTCAAACTAGTCAGGTAGTTGACTTGGAATGGAGAGGCATTGCGATAAACGAACCACTCGTTGTGAATGCATCAGATATCGGGCAAATCAACATCAATTCTCCTGTTGGTCTCTTGCAAGTACTATATCCATCACTTGCTCAAAAATTTGAAAACACACAAGCTAGAGAGATCTTGGATGAACCCGTCTTAAACTTCCAAGACTTTAATGCTCCGATGAGCTCATGGCATGTTCTTTTCGATCCTGTAGGAGCCTACGGTGGCAGTGTGGGTATGAGTGGAACCGGAGGAGCCAAGGCATTGTCTGTCTATTCTCTAGGGGAAAGCAGCCTTAGAGAAGGTGCACATGGGCTCGAAGAAAAGGCTGCAACTGCAACAATTGATGGAGCAAACGTGAATGTTCAGTCTACTACCCCTCCTCCAAGCGGACAAATACAGATAGCAGGTTATTCTAACGCTCAAGAGTCAGGTGGCACATGGCATGCAGTAGTGTCAGCAGAGGCACCGGAAGGGGCACAGACATCATCAGGTGGATTCCCTATTCAAGTGCTTTTGGTGCTTGGCGGAATGATGGGCGCAATAGCAATCTTTATCCTGTTCAAGGCAAGAAAGTAGCAGCAACAAAGCTAGATGCTTGCTGTTGACCTATCTTTATTTTTGGATCAAATAGTGACATGCGACACTTAATATATATAAGATATAAATAATCTCAACTTCAATTTCCGTTCCATTATTATTATTATTCCAAATTCAGCCTATCAGGATTTCACTATAATATACGTTGGACAATAAAAGGAGGACGACGAAATAAAAAAAGATGCAACATGAAGGATAGGATAAAAGATATTGCGGGCTCTGCTCGATATGTCTACGTGTGTCTGTATGTCTGCTCTGTCAATATGTCGAGCCCCGAGCCTACGCTGCCTTGGGAGGAAGGAAAATCTATTCTGTAATTGTATTCTTACTGACGTGTGTATGTCTGTCTCTGTCTCTCTCTGAGGCTAGCTAGCCTTCTTCCCTCAAATAGTATCCTGCATCAGCTATAGTCGAAACTGTCACCCTGCCTTTCTGGAAAAGCGACCTGCCTGCAAATCGTGTTCTCCCAACCGCTATTGCCTCAAAGGCTGTATTGAGCACTATTACCAGCTCGTTTTCATCAAGAGCATCAGATGCAGCCTCTATTGATTCACCCATTATATCTCTGCCGTATAGCACTAGATTTTCTGCTTTCTCACCCACCGTAATGTAATACTTGTTCCTCCTACCGTACCGTGCAAAAAGGTCTGCCCCTGCTATTGAAGGAATGAACTGCTTTTTCAGCTCACCAATCGCAAGGCCCGCGCTGTACGGATCCTCCATCACTTGTATAGCCTTCTCTATGTCACCAGTAACAAGGCATACTATTTTTTTTTTCGTGCCTACTTCCTGAATTATTAGGGGCTTGTGCTTGAAGAATTCAAAGGCGCCCCATCTGCCAAGTGCCCTGTTTATCTGTGTTCGTTCCTCCCTAGCAGGCTGACGGCATATCAATTAACCCTCAGCCTCGCTATGAAAAAGCCGGTGGTGTCATCAATGTGCGGATACAGCCGTAGTGCGTTCTTTAGCTGATGGTCAAACGTCCAGTCGCCAAATTTTGTAAGCCCTCCTCTGCTGCCATGCCTTACGGGCTCAACTGTAATGTTCCCAGATTTTTGCAAGAGTCTATCTATCACCATTTCATTTTCTTCAGGAGCAAAAGAGCATGTAGAGTAAAGCAAGATGCCGGAAGGCTTGACACATCTCGCTGCAATTTCTATTAGTTTGTCTTGCATTCTTGAACAATAGTCTACATCCTGGGGTGTGTGACTAGTTTTTCTTGTGATGTCTTTTGCTATCACTCCTTCACAGCTGCATGGTGCATCAAGCAGGACCCTATCAAACTTCATCTCAAACTTACTTGCCTGCAAGCCATCCATCCTAAAGATGGAGGTATTGTATACTCCGCAGCGCATAATATTAAATGACATTGATCGTGCCCTTCTCCCATTGGGCTCTAATGCAATTATGGAACCGGTATTGTTCATCTTCTGTGCTATAAATGTCGTTTTGCCCCCTGGAGCAGCGGCAACATCCAATACAGCCTGACCTTCTGCAACACCTAGTGCGTCCACTGCCAAGCAGGAGCCGAGGTCTTGGATATAGTAGAGGCCAAGCAGGTACTCAGTTGTGGCCCCCGTTGCAAGAGGTGCCTTATTCACTGCAAGTACTTCTGGCATGATAGTGTTTCTCAATTCAAATCCCTTCGATCGCAGCCTATTCTCAAGCTCTTGTCTGCTTGTCTTGAGTGTATTGACTCGAATATATTGCGTGGGTAGCCTCTCCATCTTAGACAAAAAATCCTCCACCCTTGGCACATATTCTAAGAAGCGGCTGACAAGCCATTCATCATAGGCGTACTTCGAAGCTAGGCTTTCAGATTCTGCCGATTTTGGGAATATCAGGGTCAATCCGTGAAACGTTTTACGTACATTTTCTGATTTAATTATTATTATTATTATGACCCTTTGCATCGGATAGACCTAATAACTTTGGTTGGCGCGATCTATAGTTGTTGCTTTCTATCACTACTCCTTCATTTGTCCTATAACCTTGACGATTGACATGTGTTGGTTTCAGGATCTGGATAGAAAAAATATAGCATGACTGCCCAGGTTGCAAGAATGGCTTTTTCTGAATATCGCCGTTTGTGCCAGGCTCAACTATATATCATTATTTCAGTCACAGCTTCTGTGTGTGCGGCCGTTAGTCACACATCCTTGTCCTATATTGAATGTGGACATATGTAATATCTATTATCGAGTCGATCAAAAGCATAGGACGCTCTGTTATAGCCTGCTGGTGAGCCATACCCTTCTCGGTGCTTGCAAAAGCTATTGCTGACACGCATAATCTTTTGATTAATGCTACTGATTTTTAAGAATTTGACTTGGCAAAAAACAGCAACGGCGATCTACATATATAAAGTAACTATGAAATCTATGTCTAGCCTTTAAATGCCTTAATTGCCAGCTGTGACATCAAATAGATGCATCCAGAAGACCTAAAGACAGTCTGGCTGTGTTGTGAGTGCAGGCGGAATTTTCTATTTCATTCAGACGTTGAGGATCACAAAAGGCAGTTCAACCATTCAAAAGTGATGCTATGCAACATTTCTGAAACTGCAAGATCACCGATGCTGTTCATACGCGGCCGGAGCTCAATTAGCTTTAAGCTCAACGGCAGCAAGACATCAAAAATTGTCATAGAGTACCAGTACTATCCATCTACCGGCGCTATAGATTACGTTAACGTGCTTTATAGTGACGAAAAATTGCAATCAAAAATAGAGGGCGACCGAGAGATGATGAAAAACATAGACAATTACCTGCGCAAGGTTTTGAACAAACGATCAGCCAACCTCCAAAAGTCAAATCAATAGCCTCTTTTTACTAGGGCATTATAAAGAATTTTTTACTAGAGAGAATTTGCTTTGCTTCATACGGTAGCGAGAAAGCAACGGTCTGTAGTCATCGGGGAAAAAAATAGAAAACTGTTTTGTTTCGAAAAGACGGTTGAATAATCAAGCCCTGGTGGTATA
>JAICVG010000097.1 GCA_025935445.1 Nitrososphaera sp.
CAAAAGGCGGCTTGTCCTTCCAAGGCCGGTAGTATTTGCCATCGGAGGGAGGCAGGTTTGGAGCCTTGCAGGCATTGCAATACCAAATCGGGATTTCAGTGCCATAGAACCGTCGCCTTGACACTGGCCAGTCGATGTTGATTGAGTCAAGCCACTTGAGCAAGATCTGCCGGTGCATGTCAGGGTGGAATTTCAACTTAAAAGCAAGCTCCTTTAATTGTGGCACAAATTCAATCTGCTTTACGTAATAGTCATTCAGTGGAATGATCTCTATTGGAGTCTTGCTTCGCTCACAAAGAGGAGTCCTGTGCGTAATGCGTTCTTCCTTTTCCACAAAGCCAGCATTCTTCAAGTCCTCTATAATCTTGGTTCTTGCTTGAGTTACACGAAGGCTAGCATATCGTTGCCCTGCCGCTTCTGTTGTAAATCCATTCTCATTTAATGCAACTATTTCCTTAAGGCCCAACTCGCGGAAGAGCTGAACATCGTTCTGGTCGCCATAGCTGCACACCATCACTGCGCCGGAGCCAAATTCCGGCTTGGCTGAGTGGTGTGGAATTATAGAAACTTCTCTATTAAACAATGGCAAAATGGCACGTGAACCCTGTAGGTGCTTGTAGCGGTCATCTTCTGGGTTGACTATGACTGCTTGGCATGCAAAGAGCAGCTCCGGCCTTGTTGAGGCAACAATAATGAGCATATCATCTGTATTATCATTCTTCTTCTCCCCCCCCGCCTTCTTCCCTGTTACCTTGAACTTCATGTAGACAAGGTTTGCAGGAATCTCGTTGTAAACAATCTCGGCGTCAGCTATCGTGGTTCCGCAATCGGGGCAATAATTGTTGGGTCTGTTGGCAAGGTATACAAGTCCTCGCTTCCACAGTTCGATAAATGTTGCCTGCGTTAGCGCACGATATTCATCAGAGTCCGTTCGGTAGTATTCCTTGAAATTTCCTGATAGTCCCATCCTTTTCATTATCTGAATCATTTCTGCTTCCAAGTCGTCAAGGGCGACTTTGCAAAGATCAAGGAACTTTTGTCTGTCCATTTGGCGCATGCGCACCTTGTACTTTTTTTCAGTATAGATCTCAACAGGCAGACCATTTCTGTCGATGCCAATTGGAAACAGCACATTTTTGCCATTCATTCTGGCAACCCTGGCTATCATGTCTATTTGAGCATAGTGTGCAGCAGCGCCAATATGCCAAGGGCGCCCTGAAGGATACGGTGGAGGAGTATCAATTACAAAGGCTGGCTTGCTTTCATCATCATCAATTGCAAAATGGTAAATGTCCCCCTCCTCTTCCTCCCATTTCTTGAGGATTGCCTTTTCTATGATTTCAGGGTTCCAAGCTGTTGATTGGATTTTTGGCTCCATTGTGTGCTCTGCTCTGCTTTTGTCCTCTGTCTGGCGGTATTATTAACTAATATTATTCTTATTAGCTTTAATAGGAATTCTATGGGTGTCTCTATCTTTTTTGCTAGGCTTTGTAAGCCTCAGTTTTCAGAAGATAATATTAATAGTAACTCCTACGCATGCTCTCTTGTATAATAATGAAATTCGCAGACTGGTTCCCATACTATCAGGGAATCCGTGCAGATTTTGGATATAGTACTGAAAAGGATCAGGAAGCTGCAAAAATTCTGTCTGAAATGATAAAGAAGAAGGCGCTTGACCCCAAGATCCTCCAGCGCAAGATAAAGGGCAAGAATGTAATTGTGATAGGGGCTGGCCCAAGCCTAGAGGATGAAAAAGTGCTAAAATATATTAAGAAAAATAAGAAATTTGTCAAGATAGCGGCAGATAGCGCTGTGCAGTTTTTGATCGAAAATAAGATCAAGCCAGATATTGTAGTTACTGACCTTGATGGCAACTCCAAATTTCTTCAAAAGGCAGAAAAAAATGGTGCTATATTGGTAGTTCATGCGCATGGTGACAATACTGACATACTCAAAAAACTTGTTCCAAAATTCAGAAAGCTGGTCGGGTCCACACAGGTTGCCCCTGTTGAAAATGTCCATAACTTTGGAGGATTTACAGATGGCGACAGGAGCGTGTTTTTGGCAGAAGAGTTTGGCGCTAAGAAGATAGTGCTTGTAGGAATGGACTTTGGCAACAGCATAGGCAAATATTCAAAGGAAAAAGTCAAAGACCCTGAGCTTAAGAAGCAAAAGATGCAGGCTGGCAAGCGCCTACTTGAAATGCTAGCAAAACAATCTCGCTCTCAGCTTGTTGACACAGCTCCAAAACCCATCAAGGGATTTTCACGGCTTACCATCTAATAATACTATAATAATACCAACAATAAAGTCATCAATCACCATCATGAATTTTGGGCGGAGGCAGGTAAAAAGTATTGTCGGCATGGCTTTTGCTGTGCTAGGGGCAGTGGCATGGTTCTTCCAGTTATACATCCCTGCGGCTATCCTATGGGGTGCAGCAATGGTAATTGTGTTTAGTCTGAATAAGCGTAAAAAACAGGGGCAGCGGCGATAAAATTATTATATCTTTCATGCAGTAGGATGGCTTACTAATGTCGTCAGGTTATTCTGAGGAAGACATCAGACGCGCTGCAGAGATACGCGAGTGGCTTATCAAGGAAATATCAGATAGGCAGGAAGAAGTCGAGCGATTACGCACGACACTTTCGATTATAGACAACCTGCTCAAGCAAGGGAGCTTTAAAGCTGCTGCAAACCTTGGCTTTGCTGCAGCCGCCACCCCCCCTACTCCAGCTGGACCCGCGACAACAACAGCAACAGCGGAGGTCGAGCAGCAGACTCGCCAGACAGCAGCGCAACCTTCTGCAAAGATGCAGCAACAGCAACAGCAGGGAGGGGCCGCCGCCGCACCTACTTTGAGGGCAACGGCTGATAATGGTATGACTGGTGGTGATAATAGCCGTAATATCAAGCCGCTCAAGCGCGCCAAGGACGACTTTTTGCTTGCAAATGCGGAGATATCTCCAGACGCAGTTGTCATTGTTCCAGCCCCCGGCATCAATCTCAACGCTAACACCCCTCCATTCAAGTCATTCTTTTTGAACAGGATCTTAGAGGGTATGAAGAACAAAGATGCCGAAAAGGTAAGTCAAGGAGCGCTCAGTGAATCAGATGCACTCAATTACAAGATTGAAGAAGACGAGAGTGGCGGCATAATCAAGCGAATTGTGATAAATAAGTACCGCGAGAAGGATCGCCTGCAGGAGATATTCAACACTTCTGCATGGGTGTTTACACGTATGCTGGAAAAGAGCGGCAGATAGCGAGAGAGGGAAAGATATCTAGAGATATAGAGATGTAGAGAAGATGGACAAATTAGTGGTCCTAGACTTTGGTTCTCAATACAGCCATCTGATTTGCCGGCGGATTCGTGAGGCAAACGTCTACTGCGAATTATTACCATACAACACACCCGCCAAAGTGATCAAAGAGATTGATCCAAAGGGGATAATATTTTCTGGAGGTCCAGCAAGTGTTTATGCCCAGAATGCTCCAAAGCCAGATAAAGAAATTTTCAAGATGGGCAAACCCCTGCTTGGAATCTGTTATGGCCATCAGGTACTAGTCGATAGTTTTGGCGGCAGGGTCAAGCGCACTAATAGCAGAGAGTACGGTAGGGCTGTGCTTATAATTGAGGGTGAAGGAGAAGAAGACACGCCAGACCTGTTCAAGGGTCTAGGTCCAGGCATCATGAACTGCTGGATGAGCCATGCCGATGCAGCAGAAATACTGCCTGAGGGCTTTAAGGTGCTGGCCCGTACTGAGAATTCGTTCTCAGCTGCTATTGGCAACCCCGACAAAAAATTCTACGGGATTCAATTCCATCCAGAGGTCGTTCACACTGAAAAGGGCAGTCAAATCCTGAAGAACTTTGCGCAGACTATAAGCGGAGCCAAGCCTGAATGGGACATGAAGAGCTTTATTGAGTCGACAATCAATGACATCCGCAAGCAAGTGGGTAAAGAGAAGGTCCTTGCTGCTGTGAGTGGAGGAATTGACTCGACTACGATTGCAGCATTGATGCACAGAGCTATTGGCGACCAACTGAGCTGCGTTTTCATCAACCACGGCCTGCTGCGCCAGGACGAGGAGAAGGATGTAGTAAGGCTGTTAAAGGATCACCTTGGCATCAATGTCATTTATGTCAACGCCGAGAAGCAGTTCCTTGGCAAATTAAAAGGCGTCAGTGACCCGGAGGAAAAGCGAAAAATAATAGGCGAAGAGTTTGCCAATGTTTTTGCTGCTGTTGTGAAAAAGAAGAAGAAGGACGAGGAGAAGGATGCGGATTCGTTTCAATGGCTTGCTCAGGGCACACTTTATCCCGATGTAATTGAAAGTGGTGTGTCACAGGGGCCCGCAGCGGTGATTAAAACTCATCACAACGTAGGCGGCCTGCCAAAGTGGCTCAATCTCAAGGTAATCGAGCCGTTGCGCTATTTGTATAAAGATGAAGTAAGGAAGGCGGCAAAGCTGCTTGGAGTGCCTGATGAACTACTAAAGAGGCATCCCTTCCCCGGACCGGGATTGGCTGTCAGGATAATTGGCGAAGTGACTCCTGAGAAGATCAGGATATGTAAGCATGCAAGCAAGATAGTAGAAGATGAGTTAAAAGCGACTGCTGCTTTTGTTCCTACCTCTTCTGCTTCTGTTGCTTCTGCGGCGGCAGCAGCAGCAGCGGCTGCTACAGATAATGTTGGCTGGCATGACAAGGTATGGCAGGCATACGCTGCAGTTGGCGACGACAGAGCTGTAGGTGTGCTAGGAGATGAGCGTGTTTACGGCCATATCGTGATTATAAGGATTGTAGAGTCTATGGATGCAATGACTGCCGATTGGTCACGCTTGCCCTATGAATTGATTGAGAAGATTAGCAACAGGATAACAAATGAAGTTGAAGGGGTGACTTGGGTCACATATGCAGTATCAAGTAAGCCACCGGCGACAATAGAGCCGCAGTAGAAATAAAATTTAGATTAGTTCAATTCCTGATTAACCAAGCTGTGCGTCCGTAGGTCAAGTATTAAAATTATTACTATTTTTTCTATACTCTTGATCATAGAAATAGAGCTCTACAATCTGAAGTATTATGCCACCAATAATGAATCGTATGCCAGCCAGGCTGGTACAATCCGGATCAGGTGGTCCTACTGCAGTAGGAGGTGGCTCCCCAGTTTTGAGATCGACATATTCATTTGAAGTAAACTACCCTTTTTTAAGATCAATTCTTTAACAGAGTTTTGCATAAGAATAAATCATACAAACTATGAAGCTTTAGTTCTTCATTAATTGACGTAGGCTCTGCTAAACATTTAGTTGCTTCAAGCATTCTTTACATTTGTGTTAGAGTCGAAATGCTTATTGGTATTATATTTCAAGCATGCTTCCTACTACTAATCCAAATCTATTGAGTAGGGGTGGATGGTATATGCCCTACTATGATTTTTCTTCTGGCTAGTGCCAACGCAAGAGCAGTAGATGCCAGAGATATCAGAGCGGCCGTAAGGAATATGAGATTGTATGCCTCTTGGGTGGGGAATTGTTCCCCCGCCACTCCCTCCACAGTTCCCTGATACATCTGCTGGAACATCGCAGCAATTGATGGGCCTATTGACATCCCAACTAGGTTGAGAAGCAGCGTCATCCCAAGCGCGATTCCGGTAGCTTGTATCGGCGCTGACAGGAGCACGACA
>JAICVG010000180.1 GCA_025935445.1 Nitrososphaera sp.
AACGATACGGCTGGTTTGTTAGATGCACTGAATATACAAAAAGCAGATGTTCTTGGTTATTCTATGGGTTCCTTTGTAGCTCAACAACTTACACTTTTGCATCCAGAAAAAGTTAACAGGCTAATGCTGTATGCTGCATCATGTGGTGGAGAACAAGCTATACCAGAAAGCCCAGATGTTGCAAATATTTTTTCTGATGTCGCAAATAACCGTTTACAGGATATAACAAAATTTCTTTCCGTCATATTTCCACAATCATGGATCCAATCACATCCTAATAGTTTAGCCCCTCCAATGTCCACAGAAATTGTACCAAATGATACAAAAATTCAGCAGGACAATGTTGTTAAAGAGTGGTTTGCAACCAACTGGAGCGGTGTTTGCGATCAACTTTCAAAAATAACTGTACCCACCTTGCTTGTAGCAGGTACTGAAGATGTTGCTGTGCCTGCGAATAATTCCTTAATTATTGCACAAAAAATCCCAGGAGCGTGGCTCGTACAGTTTAGAGAAGCTGGACATGGACTAATGTATCAGTATCCTGAGGAACTCAGCAAAGTAGTACAAACATTTCTTACAACAACAACAACAACACCTACGATACCATCTAGTAATGCGACTTCCACTGCCACTGCAGCCGCAGCTGGTACTAACACTACCACAACGACTACTACCAATACCACCACTGCCGCCCCGACTCTGAATTCAACATCAACTTAATACGAGGCAGGCTAATTGAATGAGCATTATGATAAATGCTGTAAATGCCAAGACTAAATTTGTTGAAACTGGTGGCAAGAAAATTGCCTATCGCTCGATCGGTAGTGGTCAGCCTATTCTTCTGGTCAATCGATTTAGAGGAAATTTGGATTCGTGGGATCCAGCTTTTCTTGACGCTTTAGCTTCAACATTCAATGTCATTACTATCGATTACAGTGGCATCGGGTTATCAACTGGAGTATGTACAACCGACGTATATGAAATGGCAAAAGATGTTAAAGATGTTGCTGAAGCTTTAAGGTTGACAAACATCATCATGGCCGGATGGTCGTTAGGCGGAATGGTTGCGCAAGCTGTGATTACTCAGTATCCAGAACTGGTGAGTCATGGTATTTTAATCGCGACATCTCCTCCCATCAAGAGCAATGATGTGTCAGAAAAGCTGTTCTGGGAGAGGGCACTCAAGCCCGTTACTGATTTGGACGACGGAATAGTTCTCTTCTTTGAGCCTCAGTCAGAATCAAGCAAGAATGCTGCAAAATTTTCATTCGGAAGAATAGCAAAGCGCACAGAAGACTTGGACAGTCCAGTATCGAAAGAATGTTATAGCAACCAGCAAAAGGCGATCGATCAGTTTCGTGAAGATAAGAATGGTACCTTAGCAAAACTTCAAAGTTCTAAAATTCCTATTTTAGTCTTCATGGGAGATCATGATATCGGTTTCCCCATACAATACTGGTACCCATTGGTAGGCAAGCTTCCGTCAACTCAATTAATCGTCATGCCCCAAGCGGGCCATGGACCTCAACATCAATACCCTTATCTTGCGGCAAAATATATTGCCTCTTTTATAGAAAATTCGAAAGAATCCATCATACAGGAGGTTAAAGAAGTTGACCGATAAGGCTAACCAAGCAAATATTGTAGAGTCTCACGGGGGTGCAACACAGGGCGCTTACCTGAACTGGGATGTGTTCGTGACGCCAGGAATACCCATTGTCTCACGCGACATGCCACCAGACATAAAAGAGACGTATTTCCAGGCTATGGCGTCAACCCTGATCTATGGCAAGCGTGACGCCGTCCTAGTGGATGCCTTTACGACCATCAAGCAGGCCAATGCTCTAGCGGACTGGGTTGCAGCAAGCGGCAACAACCTGACAACCATCTATATTACGCATGGCCATGGAGACCATTGGTTTGGAGTCGGAACTATTCTTGAACGCTTCCCAAATGCTAGAGCAGTCGCTACACCCAATGTTGTGAGAATCATGCGTCATCATGCCTCACCAGAGGTCCTTGAGAGGATCTGGAAGGCTGCATTTCCGGGGCAAATTCAAGACAGGCCAGTGATCGCGGAGGAGCTAAAGGGAAATGTTATTGATCTCGAAGGGCACGACTTGGTCGCAGTGGAACTAGGCCATACCGATACCGACCACACGACTTGCTTAAACGTGCCCTCAATTGGCCTCGTGATCGCCGGCGACGCCGCGTACAACGACGTTCACCTGTACCTCGTCGAATCAAATGCGCAGACTCGCCGGGAGTGGATCTCTGCGCTCGACAAAATTGAGTCCCTCAACCCACGCGCAGTTATCGCCTCACATAAGCGACCTGGTAACGGGGACAATCCCCGGATAATTGAAGAGACCCGGCAGTACATCCGCGATTTCGATAGGCTAGTTGAAAAGACTGCAACCGCGCAGGAGCTCTATGATAAGATGCTGGAGCTGTATCCGGATCGTGTCAATCCGGGGTGGGCGCTCTGGAGTTCGGCTCGCGCAGTCAAGTCATAAATTGGGAGGTATTTGGTGACGAATGCAATCGGAAATAATCAATTATAAAGAATTAAAATCTGACATAGGGATTGAAGTTAATATAAGAGTCGTAGTGAAATCGTCAGATTCTGAACAAATGATTGGCTGACGAATACATGTGATGACATAGACCTAGGAATAACCACTAGAATGTAACACGTCCTAGATTGTAATTGGTGCGGGAACGGTAAAATGCAGGACAGATTTGACTCTTAATTTTCACCCAGGATTATTACGCCAACTCCTGTTACATATCATGTATCTTTAAGACAATAGCAGTAACAGTCAAGCGTACTCTCTCTATGTAAAAGAGCTACTGCATTGTTATAACTTCAAATGAATATCAACAACCATGAGCACAAGGACTCGTGAGTCCGATAACAAGGTCAAATCTATCCCCGAGAACTATCCACCCCTTACACCCTATCTCTGCTGCAAAAATGCAGGTGCAGCCATAGAATTCTACAAGAATGCTTTTGGGGCAAGAGAAGAAGAGTCAATGAGGATGACGACTCCTGATGGAGAGGTTGCACACTGCGAGCTCTGGATCGGCAACGCATTTTTCATGATCGCTGACGAATCTCCACGAATGAACTTTCGCAGTCCACAGTCGATAGGTGGTTCACCTGTTAGTCTGGTTCTGTATGTAAACGATGTTGACGAAATTGCAAACCGAGCTGTAGCTGCTGGTGCAAAGTTAAGACAGCCCGTATCAGATATGTTCTACGGCGACAGAGTAGGAAGCATAGAAGATCCGTTTGGGCATATCTGGCATGTCTCAACACATAAGGAAGATTTATCATCTGAAGAAATCAAAAAGCGAGCTGCTTCTTACTATAAGAGTCAGTAGCGGCGATCTGGTTGCATGAATACGACAAAGCTGAACAGACACACAAAATTGAATGAGCATTTCAAATCAGAAAATGAAGAGGCTGGAAATTACTAACTATGCACTTTCACAATCGAGCTTCAGCCACCTAATCATTAACGCCCCCTATTGTTATGGCATGGGCAGAGACAGATTCGAGACAAAAACCTTCAAAAATGAGACATAATCGGGACTGCTCAAAATAAAGAAAGAGATGCAGTTATTTTATATCCCCATGAATTATAGTTTTTCAATACTCCCTTGCTAATATTTATTGAGTCCAATCTTTGAATGTTTTTTTATTTTTAGCTGGCCCAGAGGGACTCGGCAAAAAAACTTCATAATTCAGACTCAATGGATCATGATACACATTAAATGAAAATTAGCGCACAGTTATTTCATACATATTAATACTAATATTATGGTTTGATATTGGTGCGGGTTCGTTGAGATTTGAACCCACGTCCTCAGCAAATAGGCAGTGTTATTTTTTCTTCGGAGGGGCTACGCTTGCTTCAATGAGGTATATGAGCCATATCATAATACCAGTTCCTAGCTACTTGAACTTAATCAGCTGTGGGAGATTATGTATATCTACCTATGAGCCTTTGCGACTAAAATCAATGAAGGAATCATGATGACAGGGAAAATGATTGCTACGTCAAAGTTAAAGAATGACAGTCCTATCGAAATTACATAAAGGGATGGAATTATTGCCAATCTAATGTACATTTTTTTCTTGATGCTATTGTCGAGTTGTTTACTTTGTAGATCTTTGCTCTTCCCTAG
>JAICVG010000065.1 GCA_025935445.1 Nitrososphaera sp.
CTTGCTTATTCATGTCAAACAAAAATCTCTATTTTTATTATTAAGAATTGCCGTTTACCTGCGCCTTACTGTAAGCCAGAATTTTCAGCAAGTGCAGGATTGCATTTTGCAAATTCAAAGAAGGCGTCAGGAGATCTTGCATTCATCCTCTATAGAAAGCCAATTAGCCTTCTTTCATATCGGTCGCGTGTTGCTTGACTTTTGATTGCAGCCCGAAATAGTTCAGCACTTTGTCCTTGAAGAAAAGCCCTGTCAACTGTCTTTACAGCCATTCCTTTTTCCAGTTGTAATTCTATATTGATACCCTCAGCTTTAAACATTGTGAGATTCGAATGAAAATTAATGCGGGCCCGTCGGGCCGTGAAGCGATATCGCTCCAAAAAGCGGATTCTTTGCTAATCTTTTTGAATGCAATGAGGAGCTAAAAAGGTTTCTGCAAGATGGCATCTTCAGGATTATTACATCCCTGCATATAATCTGGTTCTAATATTGAAGGTTTAAAGGTTATCTACAAAGCCTTGTCCACTACATCCTCAAATAGCTATTATTGATACCTTACCCAGAGGAATGAAGAAGGCTGCAGACGTCAGAAAGGAGCTGCAGAGTATAGCAGACCCAGACAAAGCAGCAATACTACAGCGGTTCTTCAAGACAGGGCCAGGTGAGTACGGCGAGGGCGACGTCTTCATAGGAGTCATGGTGCCCCAGTCAAGGCAGGTAGCCAAAAAATTTAGCCAGCTTCCGCTTGGAGAGGTTAGGACGCTGCTTTACTCTCGCATTCATGAGGAGCGGCTTGTGGCGCTCTTGATCCTTGCCTGGAGGTACGGTACAGCATCAAGTAGGGAAAAAGAGGATATCGTGAAGTTCTACCTAGACCACATTAAGCAGGTGAACAACTGGGACCTTGTGGACCTGTCCGCGCCAAACATACTCGGAGCACACCTAGTTGACAGAGACAACAGGCAGCGGCGGCTGCTGTACAGGCTTACCAAATCGGAGAACGTATGGGAAAGAAGGATAGCGATCCTGGCTACGTACCACTTTATCAGAAATGGCTACTTTTCCGACACACTGAAGATTGCGGAGATGCTGCTGCAGGACAGACACGACCTTATGCACAAGGCCGCCGGTTGGATGCTGCGCGAAGTGGGCAAGAGGGATGCTGCTGCAGAAGAGGCGTTTCTCGAAAAGCACTGCAATGTCATGCCCCGAATGATGCTCCGCTATGCGATTGAAAGGCTGCCTGAGAACAAAAGGCGCCGCTACAAGAAAAAAGGCCGATCGATAGGTGGTAGATACTCTCAGAAAAATACCTCAGGCACATCTGCTACCTACGTCCGCTCTTGCTAGTTTTAGCGCGGATTTGAAGGTCCTCTAGTGGAGATATTCTTCTCCATAATCCATTCGATTTATTGTAAATATCGCCTGTTATGATGGCTTTTCTACGCTCCTTTTGGTCAATAAAGACCGTATCGCTTATAGCACAGATGGCGAAGCACCAGCAACAACAACAACAGATGAAGAAGGAGCAGGAGACACTGGCGATGGTGATGATGGTGGCGGCACAAGATCTAGCATCTCTTCTTGTAGTTTCTGGTTCAATGATGGAAAGATATTGCCTATGCCTTATCCAAGAATGCTGCCACCTCAGCTGAAATGCGTTATACAAAACCTCCATTAGCGCGCAGGACCTGACCGTTGACCCAGCTGCCATCAGGGCCTGCAAGGAAGGATACCACATTGGAGATATCCTCCGGCTGGCCGAGGCGTTCCAGCGGGGGTTGTTTGCGCAGCTCTTCGATCTGAGCTTCTGGCTTACCTGTAAAGAATAGCTCTGTGGCTACTGGGCCAGGGGCTACAGCGTTTACAGTGATATCTCGACCACGCAGCTCATTGGCAAGCACGCGGACCAACCCTTCAACACCTGCCTTGGATGCAATATAGGGGCCATAATTAGGGAATGCCTTGGCGATTACACTGCTCGAGAAAGCAATGATGCGGCCACCTGAAGAAACATGTCGAGCAGCTTGTCCAAGTACCACAAAAGTACCGCGGAGGTTGGTGGCGATCACCTTGTCAAAAAGCTCCAAGTCGCCTCCAGCAATAGTTGAAAGGGGCATGATGCCTGCGCAGTTCACTACCACATTTATCCCACCGAAGGTCTCTATTGTTTCCTTGAAGAGACGCTCTACGTCGGCTGCATTTGCCACATCGGCTTGCACTGCAATGGCTTGTCCGCCAGCGGCTCTGATTTCGGCTACGACTTCTTCGGCTTTGATGGCGTTGCCGGCATAGTTTACTGCTACAGCAAATCCGTCGCTTGCCAGTCTTCTTGCTACAGCGCGTCCAATCCCGCGCGATGATCCGGTTACGATGACGCTCTTTCTTGCTGACAAACCTGTCATCAGTTGTTCACCTCAATTTCCTGATGCTGTGTCGTTCTTATTAGCATTAAATTGTCCTCCCCCTGTCAGGACAATGAAATCAAAAAATTTGGCTAGCCTTCCTCTGTATTTTTCCCTGGTCATCGGAGCCTTCATCCCGTAAAGGAATATTGACCAAGGATCCATAGTTGATGCTGCTTCTTCTTCCTCTTTTTGCATCTTTTCTTTAATTCACTCCTTTTTTCACAAGAATCCTATTTTAGGAGTATATCACAGCGGGTCCGTCGGGATTTAGATAAAAATTCATTTGAATACCAATTCGGCAGTCTGCTTTGCCGGTTGCCTCTTAACTAAGATAGAATGTAGAGAGCCGTCACGGCTCTCCTATTACAAAAACCCTATTCTTGAGGACGAACATTGTTGTTCTTCTGAGACTGGAGGAAGTCAAGACAAAAACTCCCTAATTAGGGCAAAATTTGCCGTACTGTACTATTCTATAATTGAAGAGGTACAAAGAGAAGATCCAAATATTTCTGCATCATATTGGATAATGGATATATTCAAGTATTTGCTTGAAGGTATCAACGTAGAAAATGAGGCAATATTGTGTTCGCAAGATGAGCCCAATTGTTATCGTTATTACTCTACTGGTGATTATCGTAACACCAACAACTTTGCAACCTTCAGTAGCTACCGCCAATTATACTACCGCTGATACATCAGACAATCCATTTTTTCACATGACAGTTACGTCAAATCAATCAACAAGTACAGTAGGTGATAAAACTAATGTCACTCTTAGAGTTATTTTTGCTACAGTTCCAAATGAACAAGGGAATGGAAATTGGAATATTATGCTCCAGCCTGCTCTTGATGAACTAAATAGACGTCATCCAGAGATGAACATACAGATAGAATATGCTGAGCCTTACAATGAATACAGAAATAGCATTTTGGATACATTATCAAATGGCGATCCTGTTGATATTATATCTTTAGATCAGATTTGGCTTGGTGAATTTGCAGAGAAGGGTTTGATAAGAAATCTCACTGCTGACTTTGAGCAGTGGGGTAGAATGGGTGATCTATATGAAGCAAATCTTGATGGCTCTGTTTACAACAACACCTTATATGGTCTGTGGCTATGGACAGATGTTAGAGGTATATGGTATTGGAAGGACATGCTGCAAGAAGCAGGAGTTGATCCAGAATCACTAAAAACTTGGGATGGATACATTTCTGCGGCGGTAAAGTTAAATGATTTCTTTGGAGATAGAGTAGTTCAAGGAGTGCATCTTATAGGTGCGCCGCATGCTCGTGACTTGTGGTATCCATATCTTTGGATGCTTGGGGGAGAAATACTAGAGCTTCGTGAAGGCCATCCTACAAAAGGTGTCTACTGGTTTCCATCATACAATAGCTCTGAAGGAGTGAAAGCAATGGAGTTTTTGAAGCGGCAGGTTGATGCTGGGATAAAACCGCAAAAGGAGCATGGTTGGGGACTCGAATTTGCTAACAGAACCTTTCCTGTGATGATAGAGGGCTCTTGGATGCTTTCAGCATTTCCAAGAGAATCTTGGCCAACATTGGATCAGAAAGTTGGATTTATTCCCATGTTTCCTGTACCTAATGGGACAACTCAGACTTCAACTATGATGGGAGGATGGGAGTTAGCTATACCTTCTACGTCGCAACATAGCGATTTGGCATGGGAGCTGATAACTATAATGGCTGAGCCGCAGATACTGGGTCCATTTCTACGAGATATGGGCTTTTTGCCTACACAACATACCTTAGGGGAGGGTCCATCCTCTCAACCACTAAAGGAATCAATCCCTTACTTTGAAGAAATGATTTCAATGATCCCATATGGTCAAGGCAGGCAAAATCCTGCCGAATATCCTCAGATAGCAGAACATATACATGAAGCCATACAACAAGTTTACAATGGGTCTGCATCACCAAGAGAGGCCCTTGAGATGGCAGCTGCCAAGTCTGCCGCTTCATTAGGGTGGAGATGACTCTCAATAATATACAATACGCAGGTCTTAACGATCGATGACTAGTGAATGAGTGCCTTGACATTGTTGTTGTTCTTATAGCGACTGATTTGCGATTATATACCATAAACTGATAAAATTGCTGCATCAATGAAGAATTGACAGGATTTGGTACAGTCAAATCTTCTCTAGCAAGTTTCAAGTCTATCAGTCATTTCTCGTTATTTTCACGCTCCAGTCTTCCGTCTTTGCCATATTGTATGCATTAACTCTAGTGTTGGAACCGGTATGATTGTTGGGCCCGTCGGAATTTGGATAAAAATTTATTTGAATCCAATTCTTATCACAGAATTATTAATGACAAATCAACATGACTCAACAGCTAGCATTTTCTTATGTTCTTCCGTACTGGTGGCAGGGTCTTCCGTCTGGTACTTGTAGGTGAACTGCTGCTTACTATGTCCAATATATGTGACTTACTAAGTACGATTTTCCTACCTCGCTTAAATAGAATTACGAGGATTATGAATCTATGGCTAAAAAATTGTCTTCCGCTATCAGCAAGATCAGAATTCTAGTAGTGGATGATGAACCAGATATACTTCTAGGAATAAGTGCGCTTTTAGAACGACGAGGTCATTATGTCAAAACATTTGACAAGCCAGCTCAAGCTTTGGAGCACATTGCATCTGGAGACGTACACTACGACTTGGTTATTACCGATTATAGAATGCCTGGTGGCATAACAGGGTTAGATTTAGCAAAGCAAGTCAAGGAGCATAAAAGAAGAAAGGGAGGAGAAAGAAGAGAGACAAAGGTCTTTTTGATGAGCGCCTTTGATATAATGTCTTTGCCTGAATTAAATGAACCTGAGTTAAATGAAGCAGCTAAGTCAGAAATAGTAGATGAAATTATTCAAAAACCTATCCGAAATGATAAATTAATTGATATAATTGAAAACAACTTCTTGCATAACAATCATTAAGCGTTAATAGTTTGCAGTCAATGTATCTGCTAGTAAGCACTAGTTATAGAGCTTGACCCAAACAATACCCATATCTACTGGTTACTTGACGTGCTTCTCATACCATTCCAATTTTCGGTCGAATCGTTTTTCTAAATAGGCCTTCATCTGAGGACTCATGTTGAAATGGTAATGCTCAATTGTGGGTTTAGAAAATTATTGTCGGACAGGAAAAATTTATTCATTCAGCAATTGTCATCTCTTGAGCCATTAAAGATAATATAAGAATATTCTATTTATTTCTCATTTGGCCACTTTGATCAATTACTGTGAAATTGATTGGAGTAAAGCAGGTTCCCGGCGGTATATTCAATATTACAATATTGTGCACAAGACTCGATCTGTAAATATATATAAGACGAGGAGGATAGCATGGGCCCGTCGGGATTTAGATAAAAATTCATTTGAATCCATTGATCAGAATTTTAGTTTATTATTCAGAATATTGTGGGTCTAGAGGAATATGGCAGAAATCAAGGCGAGGATGAGGCCAAAGGCGGTGGACGTAGCACATTCCATAGCGGGGATGTCACCTCCACTACCAGAAAGGTACCTCCCAAAAAGCATAAGGACTAACGCTCAGCTTCTAAAAGGTCGAAGTCGTGTACGTGTTGGAGATATTTTCGATATATCAGTAAAGGATACAGTTGAAATTCAAGGATTAATTGAGAAGCAAAAAACTGTCATAAGCTGACATACAACGCACATAGATTTTCTCCCACCTCAATAACTGGAAGTTTAGCCAAAACATTAGGAAAACAAGCCAGTAACAATACCATATACCTGTTGGTCTCCAAAATGGTCCTCGGTGTCTAGATCATCTGGATCAAAAATGAAAGTATTGCCTTTAGAAATTGATATTGATACATCTGCATCCTCCCAAACAGTTACACCATTTATTTTGATGTCTGCAGTTCCATTTACTGATAAATTATAATCTCTTGTTAATGCGATTGGTTCCACACTATTATCATATGGTCTAAAATCTGTTATCTGATGAATGTGTGGCTTACTGCCATCCATAGGTGATGCAAGAAAATTTACTGCAAAC
>JAICVG010000174.1 GCA_025935445.1 Nitrososphaera sp.
CAGAATGGGCTTGACCGAAAATATGATATCTTTAAAAGCACCGGTGGGGGCCATAGGCCCTTTCTGCAATCCGTATTTTACAGATCAGCAACACCCACAAGAGAGAAGTAATTTATGGGCAAAGAGACAAGAAAAAATTTCATCCAAGAGTTTGTTGCATAAGATACAGCAAAGCATCTCTAATCAAAATGCTCGATTGATTTTTATCTACACACATTTTTATCATCTACTGACACATGCCAGAAAGAGGCCTTGTAATTGTCTACACTGGAAAGGGTAAGGGTAAGACTACTGCCGCGCTCGGGATGGTATTGCGTGCAGTAGGCCACGGATACAAGGTCGGTATGATTCAGTTCATCAAGGGTGAGTGGTACTATGGCGAGCTTACAAGCTCAAAGAGGCTTGAGCCCGAATTTGAGATGATAGCAGCAGGTAGGGGGTTCGTTGGCATAATTGACGACGACCATCCAATAGAAGACCATCAGAGGGCGGCAAAGGAGGCAATTGCACTTGCAAAACAAAAAATCGCTTCCGGCATATACGATATCATGATACTGGACGAAATAAATTATGCCGCAAAACTGAACCTGATATCGCAGCAGGACATTTTAGATATCATAGCTGCGAAGCCGGAAAAGACTAGCCTCGTCTTAACCGGCAACTATGTTCCTGAATCTGTCATCGCTGCAGCAGATTTGGTCACAGAAATGAGAGAGATCAAACACCCTTATCAAAAGGGCATAAAGGCAAAGAAAGGCATTGACTTTTAGCACTTTATCGTTTTTCATCCATGCGGGAAGCAAATGAGAACATGAGAAATGAGGAGTGGTTAAAGCCACATATCGAATCCTACATACCTTGGCGTCAAATTCGCTCATGCGCTTTAGAGGAGATGCGAGACACCTTAACGGCTGCTGATTCTAACAGTTATTTTGTGGAGAGACAGAATTCTCTTGCCATTATTATATATACTGCAGAGACCATATGATCAGCGTAGTAGAAATTATAAAGAGGTACCGCAGTTAGGCCGTTACTGTCAGATCTATAGGTTCACATACGTCTGTTTATCCTCTCATATTTTTGCTCTTAAAATTGAAAGGTAAACTCCATACGTATATAAAAAGGCCGCAAAAAGAGCTGTCCTTTAGACTAATTCTTGGAGCAAAAGTCCATAGCGTGTAAAAAGTTAAAACATAATCTTAAAGTATGCCATCTGCTCCGTGTCTATCATAATTATAAGATGACTGCCACGGATGAGATTCACAGGCTCCCTGAGGAAGGAGAAATCATAATTGTCACTGTCAGGCAGGTGACAGGACATGGGGCATATGTCACGCTAGATGAATACAATAACATGACCGGCTTTCTCCATATCTCTGAGATTGCAACTGGCTGGATTAGAAATATCGAGCGCTACGTCAGGCCAAAGCAAAAAGCGGTTCTAAAAGTAATCAGGGTCAACAAGGTAAGGGGTGAAGTCGATACTTCGCTGAAGCAGGTCTCCGGCCAGGAACGTAAGTCTAAGCTTATAGAGGTGAAAAAAAGCGATAAGGCGGCTACATTCTTGGATTTTATTAAGTCAAAACTCGAACTAACAGACGAACAGGTCCAAGAAATAGAGGATAGGTTGCTACAAAAATATGATTACGTCTATGATGCTTTCGAAGCTGTATCAAGGAAGGGCCTGGATGCCATCCAGGATATTGAGCTCTCACCCGAGATAAAGAAGGCAATTGAGGAGGCAAGCAAGAGAATTCCCATTCCGCTTGTAAAAATAAGCGGGATAATGGAGATTACACTAAAAAAAAGAGATGGCATTGAAATTATCAAGAATACACTTGCGAACGCTGAGGGCACTAGGGCCGGTGCAAGTAGTACCATAACGTACCTTGGGGCTCCCCGCTATAGGATCGTGGTGACAGCTGAGAACTTCAAAGTTGCCGAAAAATACATCAATAACATAGTTGAAAAAACGCAGGCTAATATTGAAAAGAAGCACGGTACATTTAATTTTGTACGTCAAGACTCGAAAAAGTCTCACACTTTTCAGCAGGCATAGAATACCAGATGAAGCATCTTGTACGAAAGTGTCCTTCCTGTAATACATATACGCTCAAACACCACTGTCCAAAATGCAATTTTAGAACGATAGATCCGCATCCACCGAAGTACTCGCCTAATGATAAATACATTCGCTATCGGATAGCAGACAGGTATGTCCATAATCCTGAAGAATTATAAGTAAACCAAAAACAATTCAGTCTAAATGAACTTTGCAATAGCCGGTGCCGGAGTCGCAGGGAGTTATCTTGGCAACATGCTCCAAAAGCGAGGTCACGATGTCGATATCTTTGAGGCCTCCAAAAAAGATCACCATTGGCCAGTCTGCGCGTGGGGTGCATCCAGGCACATGCTTGAGAGATTCTCTAACCAAGCTGGGCTAGACTTTAGCAATTACATTTTTCACGTCGGCGAGCAACTCAAGATAGAGCTGCCAAATAACAATGAAGAATCTCTTGAGCTCAAGGGCCTCGTGACATATAACAAGTACGCTTGGGAGGCTGATCTGCTAAAAAATGTTACAGTGACGTATGGTGTCAAGGTTACTCGAGAAGCCTTCGCCTTTGACAAATACGATTACATAATTGATTGCACTGGGCTACATCGCTCGCTCTTGCCTAAGTCAGGCCAAGATTTCTTGATACCTGCGTACGAATACCTTCTTGAAAATGTAAAGGGAGCAGACGATTTTTATGTCATCGGTTACAAAGGTGCTAAAGGATATTTCTGGTATTTTCCCTTAGGCGATGAACGAGGCTACATGGGAGCCGGAGATATTGAGAAAAAATATTATGGCATTGAAGCTTTCTTCAAGCAGCACCCTGAAGCCAAGGTCGTCAAAAAGATAGGCAGGCCGATTAGGCTCGCACCATCAAAGCGCATGGAGCCATTCTATGATGGTAACATTATAGGCGTAGGTGAGTCGATTGGCAGTGTTTTCCCAATGCTTGGTGAAGGAATAATTCCATCTTTGATCTGCTGTGATATCTTTTTAGACGTTCTCGACAGAAGCAAGCGCAGATTTGATTTCAAGCAGTACCGAAAGAAGGTGCTTGACACCTTTGATTACTATGACGACGTTTACAAAATCGTAAGACTCAAGATGGATGGCAAGTTAAGGACTGTTCGGCACATTAATCTAATGATGAGCATGTATCGGAATATGAAGAAAGAGGAAAAGCGTTTTGGGTTTGAGATCAGCCTCGAAAAGATGACCCGCCTTGTAAACGCTTTGTAGTAGCGTGTCTTAGATAAGACAATTTGTTTCCTCTAGATCAACAGGAGTTTTAGCACCGCCGATAGACTCAATATTTTCTGACTTGATAGCTCAATCAGTGGCAAAACTCTTCTTGCTTAGGGTTACAAAATTTACAGTAGGCCCCGGCACTTCCCATCAGAACCTGTTGAATGAGCTTCTCTATTTCTGACAAGGGGTTACTTTCTGAGCATTTCTTTTCTGACACATACACAATAACTGAGAAAAGTCTTGTTGCCCCTTAGATTTTGATTGTGGATACATTTTCCTTTTTTAAATTTACATTTCTTGCAAGCGATAAGCAAACGGCAGTTATAGTCTTTGTAATATGTATAGCATTGAGAGCCGTACCAGAGCTTGCGGCCTATCCTCATCCGATAGGATACGATGTTGTAAATTACTATATTCCAAAAGTTGTGAATTTTCAGGAACAATGGAGTGCAATATCTAGCCAATTTCCCTTGTATGTCACCTTTCTTTACTCTTTAAGCACTGTAGTCGGACTCCCACCACCGGCGGTAGTTACATCCGTGGCAGTGGCAATCGCTGGAATTTTTGGCATGTCACTATTTTACATTGGAAGGACTCTGTTTAACCTTCGAATAATTCAAAGTGTCTTTCTGGCTACTTTCACTATTTTTCAGATATCAGTGCTCCGAACTTTTTGGGATCTCCATAGAGATGTCTTGGCACTTGCAGCCATGCTGTTTGTCTTTTCCCTTCTTAGCAGAAAGGACTCAGGCTGGAAAGTGCTTTCAATAACGCTGGCATTGACTGTAATTAGTGTCGCAGTAGACAGAATGATAGGAGCACTATTGTGCATCTCGATCGCAGCCTATTTGATCATAACCAGACGAAAAAATGTAGCTTTGACTGCTATACTTGCCATAAGCCTGTTCTCTATCTTAATGGTTGCAAGTCATC
>JAICVG010000075.1 GCA_025935445.1 Nitrososphaera sp.
AAAAACTATCAGGCGTTATCAAACAGGCAAATGTTTCAGGATAATAAAAGTATCACATAGGGAAGAAGGGACATACATACAAAGAAAACTGAAATCGACAGTTACTGTTGAAGTAAAGACCAATGACAAGAGTGTAGTTTTCCGAAGACTATTCAACTATGCCGTCACCACCACTTCTCTTATTCTTTTTTTCATCGAGATTGAATGTTGTTGCTGATTGTCTACTACTATTAAGCTGTGTATGTAAACTTGGAGTAGAATCCATTCTTGCCCGAGTTATCCCAATTCATTCCATGATCATTGTAGGTATATTTTACTGATTTTGCAACCATCATAGGAAATCCTGGCGTTACAGACATCGGTGGATTGGTAATAACAGATTCAGATTTCTGATCTCCTCCTGTAATACCCTCAATCGTCAGATCTATTGCAGAAGGAATCTCCAAAGACCGCTTCTTACCTTCAGCTTCAAACTTTATTGGCACAGAGTGCACACCAGCAATTTCGCCAATCAAACCAGCTACAATACTGAAGAAGCCACCAGCTTGTCCTGAGTAAATCTTTCCAAGTGCTTCAGCCTGTTCCTTGGAGGCACGCTCGTCTAGATAGAGAACTGCTTTCCACTTTGGACCTGTCCACATATTTCCAGGTGTATGAAATAATGCAGCAACATTAAGATTGTCAAGCTTCGTATTTTCATAGTGTCCATTCTGGATATGCCAAGCTGAAGTAAGGTCGCACTGTCCTTGGTCAGGGTTACCTAAGAAAATACATGAACATACTGTATCACAGTTACATGCCTCAAAGTAATCTCCTTCAATTCTCCATTTATCTGTCATGTCTGCTTGGGAGACAGAACTGCAATATAAAAGAGCTGTGGTAGCGTGACGCCCGCACATTATGGAGAAATTAGCGTATAGCTACCGTTATTATGGTAAGCATGAGAGTCGTGAGTAAGCATGAGAGGTAGCTGCAGATATCTGGATGCCAAAGAGGAGAGCATATTCTATGAAATGGCATTCAAACGCTCTGCTTGTGCTAAAAGCATTTTTTGACGCATTTTGGCTTCATATTGATTTGTATGAAGAAACATCAAGCTATATCATCACAATCCTTCATAGTTGTCGTCCATGCTCTTGGATAATCAAACAGGCTGCTTTGAAAGGACAGCTCCCTCCTTGTAGGGTATTGCTGAGTTGAGGTTGTGGGTTCAACTCCCACCCAATCCATTTTTTACTACGAGGGAACTACGGTATTAGATCAGGCTCATTATGGGTCGTTGTCGGACAAAACCCGCCAGCAATACCTTTGCCGTATAGAACTTAATACTACCTATTCGATTATGAAAAAGTATTGACGCAGTTAGAAGCAAAGATCTTGACCAAGCTATCTAATGTTGTAAAAGATAATTAGGTCTGCTTCCTTTTCTCCTTTTGAGCCCTCAATTGCTTTAGCTAGTCAAACATTTGCTATCTCTACATCATGAAGCGCTTTCTGTAACTTCAAGCAGTTTTTTCCCTTTTTGAGCAAGCTCCTTTTTCTGGTTATCTTTAAGAGTATCATAGTTCCCCCCGTGATAGCAGCTAAAGCCTCTGACGTTACCACCTTCTGTTTTTGGTGCTAAGGATGCCTCATAATTTATCAATTCTGTAGCTCTGCCATCTCCACCAAATAGAAAGAAAAAGCCCATATCCACAATGGCAGTAACTCCAATTCTGCCCTCTTTTCTCGCACGCTGTGAAAGCGATGCTACTAGCTTTTTCATGCCACTGACATCTGGATAGTAAGAGCTAAAAGCGTCTACTATTACTAATAAACCATTGTCGATATGCCTGTGTACGTCTACACCTGCAGCATTGAGGTTATGCTTTACAGAGTCGATTGTTTCATAAAAAGTTGCAATTAGTATTATTCTTTGCTTTAATTTTTAATTTCGTGTACTATTATAATCATCATCTTCTTCTTCACCTGTTTTTGCTAGCTGGTCCTTAACATACTCTGTATAAATCTGGCGAAATGTTTGCAAATTGGGATATATTATGATGCCATTCTCTCCTTCTGCTACTTCTTCTTTGAACCATTTCATGATTGATTCATTATTCTCGCTAGTATTAGCTCGCAAAATCCTTATCTACTCTTCTCTTCGTTTCGCCTATAATACTCAATATTTTGTTAGTCAGATCTTTAATACCAATGGGCTTTTGAACAAAACCGTCAACATGGGTAGAAGGAAATACTTTAGAAAACTCATTATCTCTTATTTCAAAGGAAGTCATGAGGACAACCTTGACGCCTGGATTAACCTCTTTGACTTTTCTTGCTAGTTGTATTCCAGATAGTGTCGGCATTCTGATGTCTGACAGCATTAGGCAGTAAGACTCTGCATTGGATTTGAAGCTTTGTAATGCTTCTTCTGGATTGGTAAATGCATTGACTAAAAATCTATTTTTTAGAAGACCTAGCTTGAGAACTTGAACTATGTCGGAGTCATCGTCTACAACAAGAAGTTTAGCTAATGGTTTGGCATTATTATTATTATTATTATTATTCTCATCGTTATTTGACTCCTCTTTTTGTGGAATAAGAATACTATGATTATTATTCTTGTAATCGTTATCCTTGCTGTTGTTCTTGCTCTCCTTATACGACATGTTCAAGCCCAGCGTCGGTGCTGGTGGCACTTGCAAAAAGTGTAATCAACATCAGAACTGTATTAATCGACAGTAAATAAGGTTTGGCTTTCTTGCTGTCTTACAGCTTTAGCCTTTCGTGCTTTTATCGTATCTATTATCATTCTGACCATAATAACCTGACCCTATAATTTTTGATTCAACAATCGCAAGAATGTCACTTTGTGGTCATGTAAAATTTGTTGTGTTTGGTGTGGCAGTATATATTCAGTTTTTGCCTTTTATGTATGAAAAGACAGTTAACGACTGTTGTCGATTTGCGCTATACTATATTGAAGTATCAGTCATAACATTTAGCTCACTATAATGTCTATAAGATAAAGTGCCTGTCTTTAAGTCATATGTGTAACGGATTATAACGTTGGAACCTGTCAATGCGTCTGGTTCTGCAAAGCTTCCTTTTCATCAGCACACTATGCTTCTCTATTCCAATGATGAAGGCAAAGCTTTTACAAAATACGTTAATGATGGATTAAGTAGAGGACACCTGACCGTCTATGTGCCTATTAATACAGATAACAACGCATCACACATATCCAAAATGCCATCTGAGATTGTAAACTACGAAGATGATGTGAACCGTGGAAATCTCTTAACTTTGGACATAAGATCCTTTTACAACTTTGCGTTAGCTGGAGACCTGCAACCTCTTGAGGAATTAAAGATAATGTTAGAGGATGCAATAAAAGAAAGAATTGCCTATGAAAAAAATGATGAAGTAATCGTTGTTGTTGGCATTGCCGCAGGGCTGGCTAGAAATCAAAAGTTCGATGAATCTGTCAATGTAGAGAAATGGTGGCAAAAGACCCATTCAGAATGGCTACAGAAAGGTCTAAAGGTCACTATCATATGCCCGCATTCCAGCGCAATGTTGGACAAAAGTCAGTTTGTGCATTATAAACAAGCAATATCATCGCTACACGATATTACATTGAATCCTATATCTCGGTAAAGAAGCAGTACATGATAGCAGAGTGCAAAAAATTAAAACCATCTTAGCATTAGATAACGAATCCCAAGTCATTAGGCCTATTTTTATTGCCTTGGCTAGCTTTCTTTCTTAAAACTTCGCTTGATAGTACACACTTTTTAGTATTACAGATATATATTACGATATTCATATATTTGAATACATGAATAGTAACGAAGTTCTTATCCTTGGAGGCGGAAGTGGAGGGCTCGCCACTGCGGGTCGTTTGAAAGAGCTTTTGGGAGACAAAATCAGCATCACTGTCATAGACAAGCAAAGGTCTTTTGTTATGGGATTTTCATTGCTCCGAGTGATGACAGGTGAAAAGACTGAGCAAGAGGTGACAGTTCCTAAAGAGAAGGTTAGCCAAAAAGGTATCAAATTTATCAACACAGAAGTAAATAGGATAGATGTCAATAATGGTGTTGTCAGGACTGATCAAGGCGAGTTTGTATATGATTATCTAGTTGTTGCACTTGGCGCAGAGCTTGCTCCAGAAAAGATTCCAGGTTTTGAGTCTGCTTTCCATATGTATACGCTTGAGGATGCAAAGAAGCTTCGAGATGCCTTATCATCTTTTAGAGGTGGCTCAATAAGATTGGTAGTTTCCAGCACTCCTTTCAAGTGCCCGCCAGCACCATATGAGGCTGCCATGCTTATAGACGACCATCTTAGAAACAAGGGCTTGCGCGATAAATCCGACATACAGATATTCACACCTGAGCCACAACCAATGCCCATAGCAGGTCCTGAGGTCGGCAATACGGTTGTTTCCATGCTGAACGAAAAAGGGATAGGCTTTCACAGTAACACAAAGGTGTCCTTAATAGATGGCAGCTCAAAACAGATAGTATTTGAGAACGGTAGCCGAGAAAAATATGACTTATTAATCGCAATACCTCCGCATACAACTCCCAAAGTTATTAGGGAGAGTGGGGGTCTTGCCGATGCATCTGAATGGATTTCAGTAGATCCAAAGAACATGCAAACAAAGTACGACAGAGTCTACGCCATTGGAGATGTTGCGGCGGTAAAACTGCCATCAGGAATGATGCTTCCAAAGGCCGCCACATTTGCGTTCGGTCAGGCTGAAATAGTCGCCAGCAATATAGCCTCTTCAGTCCTTGGAACCGAAGCTAGAAACTGGGATGGATTTGGAGAGTGTTTCATTGAAACAGGTTCTGGAAATGCGGCATATGGCTCAGGCAGCTTCTACTCCGCACCGAAACCTGTGATAAACTTGCAAATACCTAGTAAAGAATTGAGAGAAAGAAAAGATGTATGGGGCAACTACTGGACAAAGAGGTTGGTGGCATAAATGAAGATAGGACTTATTATCAGCAACACTGACCCTGAGGTGGTATGGAACGCTCTGAGGTTTGCAAACACTGCAATTTTGGAAGGGCATCAGGTGAAAATCTTTCTGCTTGGTGCTGGAGTTGAGATAGAAGGCATAAGAAGTGAAAAATTCAACGTTCAGGAACAGCTTCAGAAATTTAATGAACTAAGTGGCACTATGCTTGCTTGCGGCACATGCATCAAATCACGTGAGATGCAATTTGCTATTTGTCCGATCTCTACAATGAAGGATATGCTCAAGATCGTTGAAGAGTCAGATAAGGTGCTAACTTTCTGACCGTACTTCTGAAATAAGGAAAAGGTCGACAAATCTATTGCTTATATTCAAATATTTGAATATGATAAAGATGGATATGGTACCCTATGAAACAGAAAAGGCTTTTTGAACTTCATGCCGAAGTGTGCAAGACCCTGTCTAATCCTGTGAGGCTTAGAATCATAAACGAGCTACAAGCTGGTGAGGTTACCGTTGGGTCTCTGGCAAAGAAGCTTGGCATAAGACAAGCACACGTTTCCCAGCAATTGGCGGTTCTGAGACAGAGGGGCGTGGTCAAGACCCGAAGGGATGGTCCAAACATCTACTATGCCATATCAAATCCAAAGATTGTTAAGGCATGCAGTCTGATAAGAGAAGTACTGCTTGAACAGCTGCAGAAGGACCAGAGCATAGTGGCAGAGATCAGGAACGAGTGAAAAAAATACTAGTTAGAATAATTGTAATTGAGCAGTTTGGATGCATGGTATTTGGAACATTTTTAGCAGAGCCCTAGGCGCTCTTCACTTTCAAGATTTCATTCGCATGCTCTACAATAAATCTTGAGGCAGTCTCCACCTCTTCTTTAGTAATGCCTCTTGTTTACCAAGACCCAATCCACAGTTGTAGTGGTGACAGAGCATGTACTCTCTGACTCCCACACGACTGTACGTCTGGCGGCGCGCTATATATGGACTTGTCTTGACGGTTACTTGAGCTGCTTAGCTGGGAATCCTCGGTATTTTCATGTAGAGAAAAACTAGGGTAAAGAGGATAGTCACCGGATAATTCATTTCTCTAGTTTAAAGCCTTGTC
>JAICVG010000279.1 GCA_025935445.1 Nitrososphaera sp.
ACACCCGGCCATCCGGCATCTGACAAAAAGGCCTTCATGATAAGAGAAAAGGACTGTATATTCTGTATGGCATGTGAAAACGTCTGTCCGCCTCAGGCAGTCAAGATATTCAATAAGGGTTAGGCAGGCTACAGCGAATTAATATTGTACGACACATAACTCCCTACTACGGGCATTGACAGAAAAGTTTCTTATTGTTGCCACAGGTGGCACATTTGATGAGTTACATATTGGTCACATCGCTCTGCTTGCCAAAGCATTTCAAGTAGGCAAAAAAGTGATAATTGGGATTTCAAGTGACAGCTTTGCAGCCAATAGAGGAAAGCAGCTCAACCACAATTTTGAGGTAAGGAGTGCAAACCTGAAGAATATGATCAAAAAAGAATTTGGCAATGTCAACTACGAAATTGCAAAACTGGATGGCGATTTTGGTCCAGCAGTAACTACAGGCGATGTCGAAGCGCTAGTGACAAGCACAGAAACTCAAAGCAAGGGCAAGCTCCTCAACGAGATGCGTGCTAAAATTGGTGTGAAGCCTGTAAAGGTAATTACCGTAGAACTAGTCAAAGCAGAAGATGGCTCGACGATTTCTTCGACCCGAATCAGAATTGGCGAAATAGATAGACAGGGAAGAAGACTATTACCTAGAAGATCCTCAAAAGACCCAACTCCACGAATTAAGGCCGGCGAACGGTGAAGGATAAGAAGAAAGAAGATATAAAAAATAAGTGTGTACATCAAGAGAGACAAATAGAAAAAGGCGTAAAGAAGCCTAAGAGAAAGAAGGCCGAATTCAAAATGCATTTCTGATGAACCCCCTTTAGTCATATACAATATAGCTTTTCTATGTGTGATTATGTTATTTTGACGCTAGACCAGATGGTGAGAGTGCTTCTAGCATCTACCGCTCATTGCCATCATTACTTTTGGTCGGAAGCAGTTGATCTTTTAGAACACACCAGGAGAGAGATACACTTCCCCTCGGCCACATTTGCTCTGTATATCTATTCTCAGCGGGTTAAATCAATACAGATATTGTGGATTGCTGCTGCCTTTTTCCTGCACTAAAGTAATCTATCGATCCTGTGCAATCCTCAATTGAAGTGGTTATAATAAGAAATCAAGAATTGCATTATCGTTAGATTCTATTCGGGCCATTTATAATATTTGGAATGCACTGAGCTTATTATTGAATATGGCTCAGATAGCGTTATTTATTGGCTCTGTTAGACGCGACAGACAAGGTATCAAAGTAGCTCGTTGGATGGAGGAGAAGTTGATAGCCAGAGGGCATACAGTCTATTTTATAGATCCTCTTGAATTGAATCTACCACTGCTTGATAGAATGTATAAGGAAATGGAGAATCCGTCAAGCAAGTTAAGAGACCTTCAGAACAAAATTAAAAATGCAGACGGATATTTGGCGGTAACCCCTGAATATAATCATAGCACATCTGCTGCAATGAAAAACACTTTAGACTATTTCTTGGAAGAATACTTTTTCAAACCTTCAGCTATTGTTTCATATTCAACAGGAGGCTTTGGAGGAGTTAATGCTGCTCAACATCTGCGACTAATATTTGCGGAACTTGGAGCCCCTTCAATATCCTCTTCTTTTGCGATATCTAGAGTAAAGGAGGCTTTTGATGAAGCAGGAAAATTGGTTCAAGAACAGTACAATAAGAGGGTAACAAGATTCTTGGATGAATTTGAATGGTACATTGAAGCATTCAAAAATCAAAGACTGAAGGGGGTACCATACTAGGGTCAGGATTCATTGCAGGTAAGCAGATGGATTTAGTTTGAAATACATACCGATACAGATCTAAAGAAGGAGTGCGCATTATGGTGTTTAACTATAAATAGCAAAAATCTTTACAAAATTTACTTTTTTACTTAGGAATGTAGTGGTGACAGTTTATTTAATTATGCCTGTGTAATTCTATCTATTGTAGCATCAAGATATTCTTTATCGATCTCAAACCCTACAAATGAGATCCCAAGGCGCATTGCCGCAACTGCAGCAGAGCCAATGCCGACGAACGGGTCAACAACTAATTTTGCGTTGCCATGTAACCTGATGCACATTTCTGGAAGCTTGACAGGAAATGTTGCTGGATGCGGACGCTGCTTGCTTCTGCTTTGTATCGTTTGATAAGGTATGAACCACATGTTCCCTCTATCCCGTCTGTCTTCCTTGTTGGCTGCCTTCCAGCGCTCAATATTTGTCTTATCCTGGTACGATACACCGACAGCCAGCTTGTCAAGGTGCACGTCGCCATACTTTGTAAAGTGAAAGATGTATTCATGACAGTCATTGAGGAACCTATTACTCATTATTGGCTTGAAGTGGCCGACTGCAATGTCGCCGGCAATATTCGGGTAGTTACCGACTTGAGCCTTGCTTATTGCTATCGATTTGACCCAGTGGATGACGTTTTGCAGAACAAAGTACTTTCTCAGAACATATGCTACATCCCACGCTATCCAGGGATCCTTTAGCTTGTTTCCTATATTTAGGAAAAAAGAACCGTCGTCTGTAAGCGACTGCTTGACTGCAATGCCTACCTCTTCTATCCATGTCAGGTATTTCTCACGAGGGAGCTCATCCTTGTACGAGCCATAGCTTGTGCCAATGTTATAAGGAGGCGACGTGACAACCACATCAGCCGATCTGTCTTTGACGTTTTCCTTCAATCCTGTTATGCAATCCTTCAGGTAAAAGGTGGCGGTACAATTGCTTTTTTGCAGGACTCTATAGGGCACGTCTTGATTCTGCAATCAGGAAACAAGACACATCAGCCCCGCATTTATCTTTTCATCTTATACTTGAGGTATCGAAGTGATGATGTGATGATGATGATGACGACTACT
>JAICVG010000002.1 GCA_025935445.1 Nitrososphaera sp.
GTAATGAAGCTTGCCGGAGTACAAAGCAAGAAATTTGTTGGCAGGGCAAGAGTATTTGACACCGAAGAGGACGCTTTTGAAGCCGTATCAAAGCGCAAGATAGTAGAAGGTGACATAATAGTGATCCGTTATGAGGGACCAAAAGGAGGACCGGGAATGCGTGAAATGCTGGCAGTAACCGCCGCTGTCGTAGGACAAGGGCTAGGAGAAAAAGTGGCGTTGGTCACAGATGGGAGGTTTTCTGGGGCAACTAGGGGGTTTATGATAGGTCATGTTGCTCCTGAAGCGATGGTGGGTGGCCCGATTTCCCTAGTAAAGGAATATGATCAAATCATAATTGACATGCAAAAAAGCAGAATAGACCTCATGGTTTCGGAAGGCGAGCTAAGAAAAAGGATAAAGAAGTGGAACCCTATCAAACCTCGCTATACCGCAGGGGCTCTTGCAAAATACGCTATGCTAGTCGAGTCTGCATCGGAAGGCGCAGTCATGGCCGCTACCAAGTGATAAAGGTTTAAATTTTATTTTTACTGCAACTCAATTATAGGTAGGAGAATATGAGCAGGAGTGATCGCTTTTGGTCGTCTATTAGGCAGTTCAGTACAGGTACAGAAGCTCACCACTTCTGAAAACCAGTTTCAACTTTTTAAGAAGCTCTACTTCCTTTACGAAAGGGTCTTCATCTTGGAGTCGCTCGTAGGGCCTGAAGAGCTAGCTGAAATGTCTGTCCTTGGCTTTGACCCGAAATTGATTGTAACTTGCGACTCTAATAATTTCAAGGTTAAAGATAGGAGCGGAAGAATTCTGCAAAGCTCGCCTGCAAAAGAACCACTCTCGAGTCTCCGTGAGTTAATGCCCAAAGTGAATGATGATCGTTTCCGCTACGTTGGTGGCGCAGTAGGATACATCAATTACGACGCGATCCGGTTCTGGGAGCATTTGCCAATCAACAAAAACAACAAAAAACTTAGCAACTTTCCGCTGCTAGAATTTGGCATCTACGATGACGGCATACTCTTCAACCACAAAGAGAACCAAGCTTACTATTTTTTCCTTGGAAGATCGCGGCTAGACCAAATCGAGTACAAGATGGCCCGGGTGAAAAGTAAACCTGCGAGGTTCTCGTATTCGACACCAAAGAGAAACATGACGAAAAAAGACTTTGTAAAAATGGTGCGGAAGGCCAAGCGCTACATATACGATGGCCACATTTTCCAAGTAGTGCTTGCAAAGAGCATGAAGTTTAGGGTCAAGGGCAACCTTATTGGTCTGTATGCTAAACTTCGAGAAGTAAATCCTTCGCCATATATGTATATGCTAAAAATGTCCAATAGGTGCATAATAGGCTCAAGCCCTGAAATGCTCATTCGTATCACAAAAGACTATATTGAGACGTTCCCTATCGCAGGCACAAGGCAGATACTGCAAGATGAAAAGAAGAACGAAAAGTTGAGTCAAGAATTGCTCGAGGACGAAAAGGAGATTGCTGAACATACAATGCTTGTCGATCTAGCAAGAAATGACATAGGAAAGGTCTGTGAATTTGGCACAGTTAAGGTTAAGGAGTTCATGACCGTTAAGCGGTTCAGTCATGTCCAACATATTGTCTCTCATGTCGTGGGTAGATTGCACAAAAATTTTGATTCGTACAATTCTGTCAAAGCTGTCTTTCCAGCTGGCACTGTATCAGGCGCTCCTAAAGTTCGTGCAATGCAAATAATAGATGAGCTCGAGCCTACGCTTAGAGGACCTTATGCTGGCGCCATAGGTTATTTTTCATTTAATGGCTCATGTGACTTTGCAATAACGATAAGGTCTCTATTTGTGAACGGCTGCAAGGCATATGTCGAATCAGGAGCAGGCATCGTTATTGATTCCGATCCCGAGCTTGAATGGGCAGAAACAGAGCATAAGGCAAATGCCATACTTTCTGCTTTAAAGGGAGCAGCATCCGACTAACAGGATTTTTGCTCAATCAGTCAAAGCATATCTTGTATTGTTGTTGATTTCGTACTTTATAGAGTTGAAAAAAGAGGATAAATTAGAACGCATTGAAAAGTCTCACCAGAGACTATACATCCAGTATCATTTTGAATAAGGATGTAATAAAGCCCTATTAATACTATTAATATTAAATTATCATTTTGCTACTATCAATATAGTAATAAAGTCATTGACGTCCTTTTTGACACAAATAGAAAAAGTCTTTAGTGGCTTGTGGGTGGCCTTGCAAACATATTGTCTACATTTATATGATATTCTACCGCAAGTGCAGGATCTTTCTGCCTTCCAGTAAGGATGCCGACCACCACATCATCCTTCTTGATTAGCCCTTCCCTGCGGAGCTTTCTAACACCTGCTGGAACTGCGCCTGATGCCATTTCGCAGTCAAAGCCATTTAAGCCAACAATTGACATGCCATCGCTCATTTCCTTGTCGCTCACTTGCACTACTACACCATTAGTAAAGTCTAGGGCACGCAGAGCCTTGACAATATTGGCAGGTCTGCCTATCTGAATTGCAGTTGCATGGGTCTTTGGCCTAATTCCTTTCTTTTCCAAGTCAGCATAATAGCGGTCAATGATTGCAAGATCTGGCCTGCCACCGTTCCATCTTAGAGGCTTGTCTTCAAAGAACCCATTGTACAGTTTGTATAATACATTTGCTCCGTCTGCATTCACTACTACAAGCCGCGGGATTTTCTTGATCCAACCCCATTCATAGAGCTCAATTAAGCATTTTCCGCAGCTCGATGTGTTACCTAGAGCTCCGCCCGGATACACTATCCAGTCGGGGGGATTCCAGTCAAGGTATTCAAGGACCCGATAAACGATGGTCTTTTGACCCTCCAAGCGGAATGGATTGATTGAGTTGACTGTGTATCCCCCGGTTTCTTTTGCGTTTTTAAGCGAAGCAGTAAGAGCGTCATCAAAATTTCCTTGCACTTGTATTACCTGTCCGCCAAACTGGAAGGCTTGACCGAGCTTGCCAGGGGCAATTTCCCCTCTTGGGATGTAGACGTCACATACCATATTTTCGTTTGCAGCATACATTGCTGCAGAAGCTGAAGTATTGCCAGTGGAGGCACAAACTATCCTTTTGACACCAAGCATTTTTGCATGTGTCATTGCAGTCGACATGCCATTATCCTTAAATGAGCCTGATGGATTGTATCCTTCTGGCTGAAGAAATAATGAATTATGGTCCATGCCTGCATACTCAGCTACCTTGCTCATTTTGTAAGGTTTCGAAAGGCGGCCTTCAGAGCCGTCAAGCGACACTAGCAAGCGGGCGCATTCTTGAAAGTCTTCTGTGTCTAGACCAGCAAAATTGATTAGTTCGCGAAAGCGCCATACTCCGCTTTCGTTGTAAATGTTGCCTCCATGATCCCTACGCTGGTAGAACTTTTCTATCAATTCCCGGCTTTGCTTCTCACTATATTTTATGTCGAGAAGCGAACCACATGAGCATCTGTAAATATCATTGTTAATCTCATGAGTTAAACCGCATGAGGGATTGATGCATTTTTTGACAGTAAGTGCATGCATATTATTGGGGCCTTCTGATTGTTATTTAGACGTTGTTCTAGATACTGCTACTTTTTGGTGGTTTTTTCATACATTTTCAGTAGCTGCTGGATGACACCATCCATGTCGTCCTCTCTTACTTCCGGCGAAACGGCGTGTTTAAGTAAATTGCTTACAGTGTTGGAGATCTCAGAACTCACTTCGTCAAAGCTATCCATGTCACTATAGCTCTGTTGATAAAGCCCCCTCAATCGCATTGCATACATGTGAGTCTGTTCATTCATTGTGACGTCATAGCTGCGATTGTTGACCTTTATCTTCTCCCTTATCATGTTCTACACGTAACCAGACTATAGCCTTTAAAAACCTGTCTACATTATAAATTCATAGCAGTGGGAAAAATTATATGTTCTGTAACCATTGATGCCTGTTACCATGGTTACAGGCAGCTGGAATACAATGCTACTTTTATGGTCTTAATGTAATGATGGCTGGGTGCTATAGTAATAAGAATGCCATTTGATAGCAGGTGGGTAAAGCCACAAGGAGAAAGCGTTGGTCACAAATTGCTTGAGGGCATCAAGCCACAAACACCACTGAAGCCAAGGATTGAGGAAGCACAGAAAAAGCTGCATATGCAGATCGCGAGGCTGGATGCAATAGCCTCAAGGATGCAAGAAAAAGATAAGCTAATATTCAAGCGCGTAGTGCTTGCGATGCAGAGTCACGATTCTTCGCATGCAAAGGTCTTATCAGGGGAGCTGTCGCAGATACGAAAGATGAACAAGATGGTCACGTCAGCTAAGCTAGCTTTAGAACAGATACAGCTTAGGCTCAACACAATGACAGAGCTTGGAGACGTAGTGGTAACGCTGAGCCCTGCAATGTCTGTCATAAAGGGATTGCAGAGCGGATTATCAGGAATGATGCCGGAAGCAGATCAGTCATTTGGACAAATATCCGAGCTGCTGGGAAACATTATGACAGACTCAGGACAGGTACCGAACAGCGAAATTGCAAACTTCAACACAATAAACGAAGACACGGCGCAGATAATGGAAGAAGCCAGCGCAGTAGTAGAAATGAACATGAAGAACAAATTCCCAGATTTGCCTTCTCCAAACCTGGCAGCTGCAAGGAACTTAGAGGCAACAAGCTACTAGCTCTAACTTATTAGCTCTCTCTATATTTTTTGCTTGCTATTTTTTGAACTTGTTTTTTTATCCTAGATATTGTGGGGTAGCTATAACCTTTTTCCCTGTAAGTCTTGATCATGGCCTTCCAGTTATTGAGCCGCCAATTTGCTTGATCCTCGGTGAGCGAAAGCGTTTCTCTTTTCACGAGACTCTTTCGCCCCGGCATCAAGTAGCCCCCGCTTTCAGCCGCATAGCGGCTGTATGCAAAGCGCAGTCCAAAGAGGAGGTCATGAGGTGGAAGCGATCTAATATAGAGAGCAAGTTCTCTACTTTGCTCTTCTGACAAGTTTAGCTTGAACATAAATTCCCTTGCAGACATATATATAGGCAGTACCGATTCTGTATTAAAAACTTTATTTCTAAACTCGAGTTTAGAAATATTTCTATAGAATGCCTGTCTTTTTGCCCGCTCTTTCGAGCGCCGCAACCGCAGAATCTAAGTGTTCTTGGCGGTGCATGGCATTCAGTGAAATTCTGAGGCGAGCAAAACCCTTTTTGACGGTAGGATACCGAATCGCTTGAGCAAAAACGCCCTCCTCTAGCAATTCTTTAGAAAGCTCTAGGGCCTGTACTTCTTTACCAACTATGACTGGAATTATCTGGCTAGTAGAGTTTGCAACTTTAAATCCTAGCCTTTTAATTGCCTCTGAAAAATAGAGGATATTCCATTGAAGCCTCTTTTGCAAATATCCACTCTTTGCAATTGGAATAGCGGTTATTGCTGCAGAGCATAGGTGGTCGGGCAGGGCTGAAGTGTAGATAAATTGCCTTGATGTATTGATCAACAGTTCTCTAATTGGGAATGTAGTGGCTACATAGCCTCCAAAGCAACCCAACGCCTTACTCATACTGCTGACATGGATGTCAAAGTTTACTCCCATTTTGGCTGGCATGCCTGAAAAGGTGGGGCCAAAGATAAAGTCACCGTGTGCATCGTCAATGATGGTTATTGCATCGTGATGGTCTGCTATGCTCTTTATTTCTGATAGTTTTCCCATGTCCCCGTCCATACTAAAGATACCTTCAGTTATCACAATTTTTCTGCCTCGACTGCGCCGCATAAGCTCTTGTAAATGATCGGTGTCATTATGCCGGAAGACAATAATTGTCGCACCGCTTAGCCGGCATGCATCCACTATGCTAGCATGGTTCAGCTCATCGCTAAATATCGTTGAGTTCTTATCTGCAATTGTCGTTACTACGCCCAAGTTAGCAGTGTAACCTGTAGGATATAGAAGGGCTGATTCTGTCCTACGATGGTACGCAAGCAGACCTTCGAGCTCGATGATTTTTGGATGGTTGCCTGCAATTAACCTTGAACCACACTGTGATACTTCTTCACTAAGTGCCGTAATAGTATTCTCGATTACTCGCTTGTTTTGAGAGAGCCCAAGATAGTCGTTGGAGCAAAGATTGATGACTTCCTTGCCGTCGACATTGGCCGTCGGACCTTTAGCAACCACTGTCCTAAGACGACGATATAACCCGCTCTTTTCAAGAAAATCAAGCTGATCCTTAACGAAGGTGGTCTTATGGCTTGAGTCCAATTTCTTTTATCATCGCAATGTCCTTTTCGGCGGTGTTTCCTCCCGTAGTCAGGTAGCCGCCGGTGATAATACCGTTTGCTCCTGCCTTGAGAGCTAGTTTATCATTATACTTGAGATGCACCTCCCGTCCACCAGCTATCTTGAGAATAGTTTTTGGCATTATGAAACGCCACACTGCAATTGTCTTGATTGCCTCAAGAGGATCAATCGGCTTAAGACTCTCAAGTGGAGTCCCTTCTCTGCCTATCAGAATATTGATCGGAACTTCCTCGGGGTGGAGTGACGCAAGCGAGAAGGCTAGCTCTAGCCGCTGTCTAGGAGTTTCGCCCATACCTATGATCCCCCCAGAGCACAGCTGTAATCCTGCCTTCTTGATAATTTTTGCAGTATTTACTCTGTCAGAGAAGTTATGCGTACTGCAGATATTGGAAAAATAGCTGTCTGCAGCTTCTAGGTTATGGTTGTAACGCTTGACTCCCAGCTTCTTTAGCTTTCTCGCCTTATCTAATGTTATAAACCCCAAAGATACATTGACTTCGATATCCAATTTGGATCTAATCTCTTCTATCGCTTCACAGATCTGTTGAAAGTCCTTCTCGGGCGGATCTCTGTAAGCGCATACCAAGCAAAAACTTGTAGCTCCCCCTTCCTTGGCCTTTGCTGCCTTCTCGACCAACTCTTCTTTCGACAATAAAGGATATTTGTTAATACCAGTATCGTAGAACGAGGATTGTGCACAAAATGAGCAATCCTCTGGACACCTACCAGATTTCGCATTTACCAGGGCTTCGACATCGACCGTATCACCGTTAAACGTTCGAGTGATAGTATTAGCACAATCAGCAAGGAGCATGATGTCATCGGTGCCAAGCAAACCCTCTGCTTCTTCAAAGGTAATTGAGCCACCGGCGAGAACTTTCTTCGTACAACCGTGGAGGAAGGCTAAATTCGTCATTACGTCAGGCAAGTTAGAGCCGGTAATTAAAATTTCTGTCTGAGAGCCTTATTCTAGGGAGGTATTTCTAAATTCGAATTTAGAAATACCTCGTCATAATTTGTATTCCGCATATTTAGACCAAGAATTAAAATACTCTCCAATATGGAATCATGCAATGTCCCCTTAATTGTTAGCCCGTGTCTCGAACAATGATTCATATCACTTCTAGTATCGGCCCAAAGCCTTGGGGCTTGTACACCTAATCAAAATAGGTGATTTTGACTTGGTCTCAGCACTCTGCTGCCCTGATTCGAAAGATGTTCAAGGAAAGAGGATCTTTTTTGAGGAAATATTCATGGTTCATAAATCTAATAAGTTACGTACTTCTTCAAGAACAAGGTTAAAGGGGGGCTCCGGACAGTCAAAAAGACCCAACGGTTGATAGATCATTTCTTCCTAGGTGTGGAAAGCAGAAATGGCGGTTTTCGTTACAGAATTGGACATTGCAAAGCCGTTCAAAAATGGAACGTTTTCTATACGGGATAAAAATGAGTACCTTTTTTTTACTCTTGGTTTGTCATAGCTTATGATGAGTACGTCCATTTATCTACTCCACCCTTTTTGAACACTTTTCTTGACAATGAGGTAATTATATTGGACCAGCTAGAAGGGAATATGAAATACGCCTTTGCATACCTGCGTGTAAGCACAGAAGAACAGACTGTTCAGAATCAGAAGCTTGCTCTTGAAAAATGGGCATATGGAAACAATTACTTGATCCTGGACTCTTTTGAAGATCCTGCTATAAGCGGTAAGGTTCCCGCTACTCAAAGGCGCGGATTTCAAGAAATGCTTGAGCTAGTAAAAACGACAGGAGTAGATGCTGTTTTAGTTTATGAGTTGTCACGCGTTGGAAGAACTTTCTGGGATACACTAGATGCGATAAAGGCAGTAGAGCACTATGCCTCTTTGATTTCATGCTCACCGAGAGAATCATTTCTCCAAAGCACAGAGTCCAGTATCAGAAAACTTATGATTGGGATCCTGACATGGGCTGCCGAGAGAGAACGTGAGCTTCTAGTCCAGAGGACAAAGGATGGCATGGACCGAGCCAAAGCTGCAGGAAAAGGCATTGGTCGGCCTCAAAAGATAATTGACAAGGATAAGCTGATCGCCCTGCTTGCAGAAAATCATTCGAAAGCAAGAATAGCGAAGAGTCTTGGCATCTCAAAAGCTACGCTGTACAAGAAATTGAGCGAGCTAAGATAGCTTCTCTATCTTTCTCAATAACATAAGCTGTACATTGAGCAGCTTCTCGAGATCCCGCTTTCCAATACCCAGAGGGGGGATTAGGAGCATGATGTTGCGAAGCGGTCTCAGATACACTCTCATCTCTAGCGCTTGTTGCATTATAAAGTAGTTTATGATCTCTTTATTTTTCAAGATGACAATCGGCTTGTTGTTTTTTGCCAGCTCAATTCCAGCAAGCAGACCCTTGTGTCGGATATCAGCTACTATAGGCGATCTCGAAAATTCAGGCAGTCTTGACGCTATGTATTCGGTGCTCACTTTGATTTGCTGGGTTAGATCATGGTTTTGGTAATTCTCGATGTTTGCTAGGGCAGCGGCGCATCCTACAGGATGACCTGTGAAAGTGTGACCATGATATAGGTGCTTATTGTAATGATATCTTCCTAGAAAGGCATCAAAGATACGACGGGTAACAAGAGTTACTGCTAGCGGGAAATAGCCTCCAGTAAGGGCTTTTCCAAAGCATACAATGTCTGGTTGTGACTTCTGTGCAAGATATTCTACGACGTTTCCAAGCCTACCAAATCCGGTCGCAATCTCGTCTAGAATCAGCAAGATGTCATAATCTCTGCACAGCCTTGCTATTTTTTTCTGATAACCTGTAGGAAAAATAATCGCTCCTCCTGCGATCTGAGCCCCGCTTTCCATAATGAGTGCGGCGCACCGATTCTTATGTCTTTTAATAGTGGTCTCAGTCTTCTCAAGACACCATTCTACTAGGTCGCTTTCATTTGTGAAGCTGCTTCCATAGAGGATCGGGCTTGGAACCCTGTGCACATTAAACAAGAGCGGTCTATATGCCCTAAAAAAATCCTCAATGTAACCAACAGACATAGCGCCACTTGTGTCGCCATGGTATCCGTGCTCCAGCGAGATAAATTCCCTTTTTTTGTCTTTACCCTTATTGTACCAGTATTGAACTGCCATCTTCATTGCAACCTCGATTGCGGTAGAGCCGTTGTCAGTATAGAATACCTTATACATCCCTCTTGCCAGCCTAATGAGCCTTTCAGCAAGCTTTGCGGACGGAGCATTGGCAAAGCCGAACAGAGTAGAATGAGGGACCTTTTTTAGCTGATCTATCATGGCTTGAACAACTTTATTCTGTGTGTGCCCCCAAACGTTGCACCACATGCTGGCACTGCCATCAAGGTATTTTCTCCCTTGGCTATCAACGAGGTAAAAGCCATCTCCTTTCATGATTACCCTGTTATTCCATTTTGCCCAGTCCCTCATCTGGGTGTACGGATGCCATACAAACTCTTTGTCCACATTTGTCAGGTTCAATTCAGTTAAATGCATGTTTTATCTGCAGCTCTAATAATATTTCCATGCATGGCATCTTCATAACAGGGACAAACACAGGAGTGGGAAAGACAGCAGTGGCTGCGGGGCTAGCCTGGGCTCTGAGAAAGCGAAAAATAGATGTCGGCGTCATGAAGCCATTTGCAACTGCAAACAGGGTTTTTTCAAAAAAATACCGGTCTCAGGACACCGCAATACTTGCGAAGGCCTCTAGGGTAAACGATCCTGACTGCAATCTCAACCCTTTTTTTTACTCAATAGCAGCCTCACCTCTAGTAGCTTCAGAACTAAAGCACGGCGCACCAGTCAATATCAAAAGAGCCGTGCACGAGATGAAAAAGCTTGGAATAAAACACGATTTTCTAATCGCCGAAGGCATTGGTGGCATCATGGTTCCGCTGACTGAAAATGAATGTGTTGCAGGTTTTGTAAAGCAGGCAGGCTTGCCTGTAGTTATTGTCACAACAGCTAAGCTTGGAACCCTCAACCACACTTTACTCACAGTAATGGCCTGTAAAAAGTTTGAGCTTAAAATTATGGGAATAATTTTGAATAAAACATCGAAAAAACCTAATAATATAGTAGAGAAAAAGACAGCAGAAGTTATTGAGAGGCTTACACATGTCAAAGTGTTAGCCGTAATTCCTTTCTCACAAGGGGCAAATTACGCTTCTATTGGTAAGGTGCTGGAACAGGATTTAGACCTTGACAAATTATTGTCCATGGAAGAGCTTGAGCCCACGATGTCCTTTGCCAACAAGGAAGGCATTGATATCTAAAATGATCCTCGAGTACGGAAATTCTGTTGAGTCAATGTAATAATTTTTGTGATTTACGTCTAGTCGCCTTGCTGACACGATCCAAATATTTGCATTGTTAGGCTGCACCGATTCGGCATGCTTTATCTTTGTGAGCTCTGCATTTCTTTTTATTATTTGAATGACTAGAGCTTTTTCCGGGCTTTTGCTCAGCATTTTTAGTGAAGGAATAACTACGTCCAATCCTGAGCCTTTCCAGCTAACCTTTCTCTCAGAAGGAAGCAGGGAAGCAGTCAGCATGAAATGTAGCAATGCTTCACATAAATTTCCGAACGACTCTTCATCCAATTCATCGCCCATACTATTTTTACATTGTTCAAGAATTTCATTACAGCATGTTTCAGACATTTCAATCTCGCTAATGACTTCCATGCGGATTTTTTCTTTGCCAATTTTATCTAAGGTAGAATATAGAATGTCTTTGATGTCTGCTGCGCTCACAGCTACTAGCATACAAGCTACGTTTATTAAATCTGTCATAGACAACTATCTACATGACTAGGAGGATTGCCACCGGTCTCCTTATTGCCTCTCTGATACTCCTGATAGTCTACGGAGCCGATGTTGCAGTTGCGGCGTCCTCTCCAGACAGAGAAGGTTTCTTGCCTTTTGACGAGGCAGTTAGAGGTGGGGCCTTTGGAGGGGGTGCAGTCGTAATGTCAATAATAGCATTCGTAATCGCTCGCAAGGAGTATGCACCAACTGTTTCTGCGCTCTTGTTTGTTAATGGGGGCCTCATCATTGCAGGAATGATTGCGCTTATTGCACAGGGCGCACTTGCATCTCAAGATTCCTCAGGCACATTACGCACAATCGGCTCTACAATAGCAATGGGGGGAATCCTAGTAGGGCTCGGAGCATGGAAGCTTGTAGCAGACAGAAAAGTACTCGATACAAGCAGAAAAGAGGCGGCTCAGAAATGAAAGAGTGCATCAGTTCCGCGCTTCACGCATGATGATGACTTTTAAAGTAAAGCCTAATGACTGTAAGGTCTGTGAAAGATGGTCCCGGCCTAGGCATAGGCATTTTGTCTTTACAATCCATGAAAGAGAATCATCTTGGGCGCATGTGCCTGCACCCTAGCGAGTAACATTTTATACAATCTTGGCAAGCTAATTGGTGTCATGAAGATAGTAATTCTTGCTGGTGGTTTTGGAAAAAGGCTAAAGCCCCTTACCGACACAAGACCTAAGCCCATGATAGAGGTCTTAAATGTTCCAATTATCGAATGGCAGGTTAGATGGCTTAGGAAATTTGGCATAAAAGATTTTGTCATGTGCGTGGGATACATGAAAGAGCAGATAATTGACCATATTGGCAACGGTGCCAAGTTTGATTCCCGAATCGACTACTCATTTGAGAAAAAGGCCCTCGGAACCGGTGGGGCACTTTTGAATGCGAAGCAGCTTGTATCCAACCAAGGTTCATTTTTCGTGTTAAATGGAGATATTCTTACAGAGCTTGACCCAAACAGGTTGAATATTGCAAATTCAAATGTCCTTGCGGTTGTTCCTCTCCGTAGCCCATTTGGGATGGTTGAACTTGATGTGAATTCAACAGTCCGTGGATTTATTGAAAAGCCAGAAATTCCTGATAGGTGGATTAACGCTGGCTTGTATCGCTTTACTCAAGAGATTTTTAGATATCTGCCCCAAGAAGGCAACATCGAGGTCACTGCTCTGCCGGCACTAGCAAAAGAAGGAAGACTCCAAGCTGTGAGATACAAAGATATTTTCTGGCGCTCAATTGATTCTCACAAGGACATAGAGGAAGCATCCAAAGAGATGAAGGAAGCAAGACAGTTATGACTGTAGAGAAGCTGGGATACAGTCTCGGTCCCTTACTGTCCATGCACGAGATTCTTCTATTCGCCAAGATGGCTGATCAGCAAGAAAATGTTGATTCATTATGGGTTCCAGAATCTTGGGGCAGGGAGTCATTTTCAACTCTTGGGGCCATGTCTCAGATCACTAAAAAAGTACGGCTTGGGACGTCGATTGTTAACATTTATTCAAGGACGCCTGCAACTGTTGCCATGGCGGCCATCACCCTTGACGTGCTTTCAAATAATAGGACAATTATCGGTCTTGGAGCAAGCACTGCAGCTATTGTTGAAAACTGGCATGGTGTACAGTTCAATAAGCCTGCCAGCCGTATGAAGGAGTACATTGATTGTCTCAGACTCATCAATAGAGGGGAAAAGGTAAAATATAATGGCGAATTTTTCAAAATAAACAATTTCAAGATATTGCACCGTCCCCAAAGGATGCATATCCCAATTTTTATGGCCGCTGTCAACAAAAGAATGGTCTCTATGGCATCAGAGCTCGCTGACGGCACATTATTGTATTTGAGGCCTTTTGAAGAATTGAAAAGGACAGCGAGTGAATTGAAGCAGGCTACAAAAGGAAAAGGCTTTGAAATTGCTTGCTCGTTTATATGCGCGATATCGAATAAAGACCCAGAAAAAGCCAGAGATCGGGCAGCGACAACCCTTGCGTTTTATGTTGCAGTTGGAAAGTACTATAGCAAGTTTCTTGCAGAGAATGGCTTCGAGCTTGAAGTTGAGAAGATAAATGCAGAGTATAGAAAGTCAGGTGCAGAAGGTGCAGCAAAATTTGTTTCTGATAAGATGCTCAGCTCACTTGTAATTTGCGGTAGCAGCGAAGAGTGTAGAGAATTACTTTCAAAATTTCTTTCGACAGGAATTACTTTACCCATTCTCCAGTTTAACCCTGTTGGTGACTCAGAAAGGTCATTTAAGGAGATGCTAGCAACCTTCTAAAATGCACAAGGTAGCAGTGTCCTCATGGGCAACCTCAACATTTACCAAAGGCTCAAAGATGTCTTTATTTGAGCTGGCCTGCGAGCCTTCAGTACAGCTAATAAGAGAGAGCGGCGTTTCTGCAAAGGAAATTGATGCTGTCTTGTTTTCTAGCTGTGCAACTGATCAATACAGCTCTGCGATAATATCTGAAATGCTCGGTATATATCCAAGGATTTCATATCGCGTAGACAATCTCTGCAATTCAGGCACTAATGCTGTGGCTTCTGCTTTTGCAATTATTGCGTCGGGCTTATGTAATACTGTACTCGTGGTTGGCGCAGAAAAGGCAGACAGCCCTGGTAACAAGCTGGTATGGGACGTCAGTCGAGGGTCTTTTATGTTTCCAGTACACTGGGCCGCAATATTTGCGAAAGCCCATATGAGAAAATACGGCACCACTGAAGAACAGATGGCTATGGTTTCTGTTAAGAACCATAAAAATGCCGCTAAAAATGATCACGCTCTTTTTAGAAAGGAAGTTACCTTACAAGAAGTGATGAATTCAAAAAAGATAGCTTCTCCTATCAAGCTACTAGACTGTTCTGCCTCATGCGAGGGCGCGTCTGCGATACTATTAGTATCTGAAGAAAAAGCACGCAGCCTAGACAACCCTGTGTTCATAAAGGGGATAGGTCAGCAAACAACCTCAGCCAGCTTTGCAAAAGCGACACCTGACCTCACAACAATTGAGGCGGCCAGGCGGGCCGCTCATACAGCTTTTGAAATGTCGCATACAAAACTATCGCAGATAGATGTGGCAGAACTGCATGATGCATTTACAATTCTTGAAATCCTAGGATATGAAGATCTAGGATTTGCAAAGAAGGGCGAAGGAGGAAAATTCGTAGACCAAGAGCAAATAGTGATAAACCCAAGAGGAGGTATAATTGGATGCGGCCATCCTGTTGGAGCCACTGGCGTGGCGCAAGTTGCCGAAATCGCATCTCAGCTTGCTGGCAAAGCAGGAAAGAGGCAAGTAAAGAACTGCAAGACCGGGCTTGTCCACAATCTCGCTGCAGCTGGCTCTTCAGCGTCAGTAATTGTCATGGGTGTGTGATAATCTCTTGCAGGAGTTCATTGAAAACTTGAATAAAGGTGAATTTCGGCTGCCAGTCTGTACTTCCTGCAAGGCTAAAGTATGGCCGCCGTCTCGTTATTGCCCTCAATGTCTTTCAAAGACATCACTTCAAATTGTTGATACAAGCGGGACTTTGGTTCATTTCACACAGTCATATCTCAAAGGGTTGGAAGGTTGCTATGGTCTTGTTGAAATGTCAGGAATTAAACTCATTGGATCATTTGAGACGCTCGAATTGAGAGAGGGCTTAAAGGTGAAAATGGTGAGGTGCGGCGTGAGGCCCGATGGGACCCCATATTACTTTTTTGAACCAGTCGAGGGCTGACATTAATATACGCTAGCGAATTACCCTCTAGGATGTATACATATGAGTTACGACCGGTTCGTTGACGAGAGGCTCCTTACAAGCCGTGATGCTCTAAACAGGCTGCAGATTAAAATGAAAGTACTTCAAATTGACGAAAATGCCCGTGATTTTTCACAGCGCTTTGGGCGCAGGGTCCTTGTCCAAAAGGTACTTTTGACTATCAAATACAATGATACTGAAGAAGTAGAAGAGAAGGAGCTTGATGTAGAGGAGATTGAAAAGAGGATAAAAAAAGAAAGGCTCTTCAGTTCGTCGAATCGCTGGCTTGCTTCAAGTGATATAAAGAATGGTTATGTGGTTGCAAGCCGTCACCTCGATTTGCTCGCTGACGCGATCGCACTTGATATAATTTCGATATAAGAATATTTCAAAAATCGAGTTTTGAAATATTGCATCAGGAGATCATCCCCTACCCCCAGGGTTTTAGGCTAAAACCTATAAAGGAGTCCTAAAAGAACATGTATGATTATAATCATAGCGCCGCTCGTCAGACTCGAACTGACGACCCACTGGTTAACAGCCAGTTAAGCTTCGGAGCACAATATCGCGCACCGAATTTGCTCTACCATGCTGAGCTAGAGCGGCGCAGCATTACAGCAAATCCAAGGACAAAATAAATCTTTGGGCGTGCTTACTTATTCTATACCTTCTTCTTTAGAGTATATGTAAATCCCGTCGAGGAACACTCGCTGGTCTTTCCCTTTTGTCTTCGTCGATAGTTCAATGTTAGCAGCTGTCTGGGAAACATCCTCTAGGCTTGGGCCCTGAATGACGACGTCCTCTCCGACGACGCTCACCTTAGTAGCATCTCCTATTATATGAGAAATCCTCGCCGATCTTTCGCCAAAAAAGTTCTCGACATGTATCTCTTTGCCCTTTACTTTAACAGAAATTGGAAAGTGTGCAAATATGATCTTAAGCTTATATGTATAGCCTTTCTCTACACCCTTTATCATTCCTGTAATTATGCTGCGCGCAGTGTTTGTCACAGCAAGGTCGCGCTTTCGCCTTCCATAGGGTTTTATTGTTATTTTATTGCCTTCTACTGTAACTGTAGCTGGAAGCTTTGTGAAATCCTTCTTTACCTTGCCAAGTTTGCCCTTGACCTCTATGAGGTTACCTTCCTTTCTTATCGTGACACTAGCAGGAGCTTCAACTTGTGCTATTATTTCTTGCTCAGTAGACGTAGCCAACCAAAACCCCTCCAAGGTTCTGCGCCTGCGCTTCATGGTGAGACATGATGCCTTTGCTGGTGGATACTAGAAGAATGCCCATCGTGTACGCCGGCAGGAACTGTCTTTCCCAGCCAAAGTATCCGTTCTTTCTAACTGAAAAGTGTGGCGTAACGATGCCGCACTTGTTTATCTTGGCTAAAAGTTGAATTCTAAACTTGCCGGCTCTGCCATCGTCAATCTGCTCAAACTCCCCGATGTAGCGATGTTTCTGCATCACGCGCAGCACTTCACTCGCAAACTTGGATGCAGGCACTACTATGCACTCCCTTTTTCTCCTAGACTCGTTATTGTAAATGGTTGTAAAGAGATTAGATAGAACATTTAATGCTGGCATTTTCTCCTTTCTTCACCTACTCGTACTTAGTAAATCCTATGCTATTAGCAACTTCTCTAAAGCACTGCCTGCAAAGCATCAAGTTGTATGTGCGTATCAGTCCATTATATGAACCACACCTTTTGCACCACCTTCCTCCCTTGCCGTGGGTAAGCTTCTTTCTTCCTGTTAATTCATACTCTCTGGGCTTTGGCATTTGTTTATTCAACCACTGCTCCATATTCCTGTTTAAAGAACTCTACTGCCTCTTCTCTGTTTATCCTGTGCGTCTTGCCTATCTTAGCGCTCCTTCTGCTCTTCCTAGCAATCCTATATCCAGGCCTGTTAAGCACAATGTTAACGTCCATGCCAAAGATACCGATATCAGGATTGTACTTTGTACCTGGGATGTCAATGTGCTCATGTATGCCAACAGAGATATTCCCATAATTATCAAATGATGACGCTTTGAGCACATTCTGCTTCGCTGCTATTATGCGTTTGAGGAATTCAATTGCAGACTCTCGCCTCAGGGTCACAACTACCCCTATGGGCTCACCCTTGTGAATACCGAAGTCCCTCACAGTCTTTTTAGCTCCGCGTACAGCTGGCTGTTGATTTGTCAGCTCAAGCAGAGCATTCTTTGCTTTGTCTATGGGTTCGCCTGA
>JAICVG010000053.1 GCA_025935445.1 Nitrososphaera sp.
GGTGATGAAGAAGAAGGTGGTGGCGGTGATGAAGAAGAAGGTGGTGGCGGTGATGAAGAAGAAGGTGGTGGCGGTGATGAAGAAGAAGGTGGTGGCGGTGATGAAGAAGAAGGTGGTGGAGATGGGGGGGAAGAGGAGTAGGGATGAAAGAAATCGTGAGTAGTAGCTAATCCTCTTTCAACTTTTTCTGTATCATCTCCAGTGCAACCTTTGGGTCTGCCTTGCCTTTTGTAATCTTCATCACCTTGCCAAGCAAAAAGTTTGCAACGTTGGCATTGCGTCTTGCATCCTGAACGGCTGCTTGCTCCATCTGGAAGACTGACTGAACTGTCTGCGCCAGCACACTCACATCATCAATTCTGCTGGCATGCATCCTTTTCGCCAATGCAGAAGGCATCTCGCCTGTCCTTATTATTTGACCAAGGATCTGCTTCGCAGTGGCTCTGTTTATCATATCCTGATCGACCAGTCTTGCGAGATCAGCGATATGCTCTGGCCCTACCTTGAGGCCTGCAAACAGCGAATGCTCCTCTTCTTCTTCTTCTTTTTTCTGTCGTTCGTCTATAAAGCTCATAAGATCAGTCACTATCCAGTTGGCTATCTCTTTTGGTGACAAGTATATCATAAGAGTGGACTCAAAAAAGTCAGCAAGCTCCTTGTTCCCTATTAGCACTTGTGCAATGTGGGCTGACAGGCCATATTTTGACATAAAACGCTCCTTACGGGTGTCTGGAAGCTCTGGCATCGATTGCTTGATAAATGAAACAAACTCGCTTCCAAGCATTACCAGGGGGATGTCCGGCTCTGGGAAGTAGCGGTAGTCTTGCTCCTCTTCTTTTGTCCTAGATTCTTTTGTTACTTTTCTTGCATCGTCCCAGTGGCGAGTCTCTGACCTGACTTGAATCTCGCGGGACGTCATCGTTCTCTGCCTTGTGATTTCATAGCGCAATGCCTTTTCTACATCGGCAAATGAGCTGATGTTCTTTATCTCCACCTTATTGCCCCCATCAACCGATACATTGGCATCGCAGCGCACAGATCCTTCAAGCTTTGTGTCGCATACACCAAGGTGCTCTATTATCGAAGTTATCTTATCAAGGAACATCCGCACATCCTTTGTGTCGGCGAAGTCCGGTTCTGTCACTATCTCAACAAGTGGTACGCCGGCTCTGTTGTAGTCGATCAAGACATAAAGGCTGGTATCCATACTACCGCTTGCATAGACAAGTCTGCCAGGATCTTCTTCCAGCTGTACGCGTCTTATTCTTGCGTCCTTGCCATTACCGTACTCGAGCCTGCCGTCTACACCAATGCTCGTTATACCGTATGCATTGTACTGGGTCAGCTGAAAGTTTTTGGGCAAATCAGGGTAAAAGTAGTTCTTGCGGTAGAATGCTATTTCATCTGGGAACTTGCAGCCAAGCGCAAGAGTGATCATTGCGGCAAACTCAACAGTCTTTTGGTTCAAAAGCGGTAACGTTCCCGGCAATCCCGCACATATAGGGCAGATGTTTGCGTTTGGAGCTTTTCCCCTGTAGTCCGAACTGCATCTGCAGAACAGCTTGCTCTTGGCGCCTGTGAGCTGACAATGAATTTCAAGCCCTATCTTTGTAGTAGTAGCCATCACAGCTCAGGGCTCCTTTGCACTTTTGCAGCTTGCTCAAACAAATATGCCACATCAAGCATAGTCTGTTCGGCAAATTGGTCTGCCATTATCTGCAAGCCCACAGGCAAACCGTCAGCAAAACCGGCAGGAACCGATATTGCAGGCATGCCGGTGAGGTTTGCTACAACTGTGTCAATGTCGACAAGATACATCTTGAGCGGATCGTCTATTCTTTCGCCTATTTTGAAGGGAAGTATGGGCATGGTAGGTCCTATCAAGACATCATATTTCTTGAAAAGGGTCTCCATCTCACGCTTTAGAAGCGAGCGCACCTGGTGCGCCTTCAGATAATACTTGCCGTAATATCCTGAAGAGAGCACATACGATCCAACAATTATCCTCCTCTTTGCCTCATCTCCAAAGTTGCTGCGTGCCCTAGCAAAATAGCTGTTCCATTCGTAGCCTTCGGGGTTCATATCAAAGCCGTAGCGGATGTTATCGTAACGTGCGAGATTGCTACTTGCTTCTGCGGTTGCGATCGTATAGTAGGAAGCAAGCGCATACTGGACTGACGGAAGAGACACTTCTTCGCACTTGCAGCCCTGCTTCTCCAATGTTTCTGCAGCTTTGTAGATCATCTTGGATACTCCCGGGTCTGCACCTTCGGTGAACTCCTTGATAAGACCAACACGTAACCCTTTTCTTTCTTGCAGCGAATATGTAGGTTTGCTGCTATTGGTCGTAGTGTGATCGTTTTCATCGAACCCGGCAATCACATTTAGAATCGAAACTACGTCGGATACTGTCCTACCGACAGGTCCTATCTGCTCTAGGCTGTTTGCATAGGATACAAGCCCAAATCTGCTCACAAGGCCGTATGTGGGCTTGAGCCCAACTACTGAGCAAAAACTGGCAGGACATCTGACTGAGCCTCCGGTGTCTGAACCAAGCGATGCGGCGCATTCAAGGGCAGCCACGCTTGCTGCGCTTCCGCCTGACGAGCCACCCGAGACCCTGCTGATATCCCATGGGTTTCTAGTGGGGCCATGTCGACTAAACTCTGTAGTAGAACCCATTGCAAACTCATCGAGGTTTGCCTTGCCAATTATGATTGCACCCGCAGCCATCAGCCGCTTGATCACTGTTGCATCGTATGCCGGGATATAACTTTCAAGCATCTTTGAGGAACATGTAGTTTTCATCCCTTTTGTGCAAATATTGTCCTTGATGCTCAATGCGACTCCTGCAAGCGGGCCACTTTGCTCGCCATCTCTGATCTTTTTATCCAACCTGCGCGCTCTATCAAGCCCTTCTTCCTTGTTGAGTGTGACAAAGGCGTTTACCTTGGGTTCTACTTTTTCAATCCTTTCAAAGAGCTGGGAGATATATTCCTCAGCAGAAAATTCCTTGCTTTTGATGCCTTGGACTACCTGCCCGGCCTCAAGGGTATAGATCGGCAATTCAGACCATCCTTGGACCCTTCACAAAGCCGTCCTTCCTGTATCCTGTTCCAAGCACGGCGTCTTCGAAATTCTCCGGAGAATCTTTCCGAAGTTCTGAAAATTTCTTTTTTATCGCTATTGGTTTGACCTGCTCAAGTGGTATTGTGTCTAGCTTGTTCAAGTAGTTGATTATCTCTTCTATCTGTGTGGTATAGCGCTGTAGCTCTGCGTCTGACATCTCGAGCTTTGCAAGCCACCCAATATGCTTTACTTCTTCTCTTGTAACTACCATATTATTATCATGGCGCCAGCCTATCTATGTCTCTTGGATAAAGTGTGACGTCGCGGATATTTTCGACTTTTGTTAATGCCATTATGAGCCGCTCAAGGCCTAGACCAAAGCCAGCGTGAGGTGGAACTCCGTAATCAAATACCCGCAGATGGTAGTCAAACGCTTCAGGCTTCAGACCCTGCTTTGTCATGCGCTCCACCAGCTGATCTTTATGGTTTATTCTGGTGCTGCCTGATGAAACTTCAAGCCCTCCGCACATCAGGTCAAATGACTCGCATATCCTGCTGTCTGCAGCGCTTGGCTTGATATAGAACGGCTTGGTCGAAGTTGGCCAGTCAATTATGAAGTAAAATTTACTGAAATGTTCATGCTGTATGCTCTTCATGATCTGTGGCGAAATGTCGTCTCCCCACTGTATGCTCTCGCCAGCCTCCTGCAGTCTATCAATGATGTCAGAATAATTGTACTTTGAAAGCGGCAGTTCCATGGACGGTAGCTGAAGCTGTAAATACTCCAGTTCATCTTGATTCTTTTCTTTTAGTGTGTCAACAATCTTTAATATCATCCTCTCAAGCAGCGACATGATATCATTATAGTCAACAAATGCACGCTCGACATCAATGGAAATTGCCTCTGATAAATGTCTGTTGGTGCGGGAAGGCTCTGCGCGAAAAATGGGCCCTATCTCGAATACGCTTTCAAATGCCATTGTTAATTGTTCTTTGTATAGCTGAGGGCTCTGCGCGAGAAACGCTTCTCTATCGTAATAGAATATCGGAAAAAGTGCTGCCCCTCCTTCTGTTGCAGTAGCTATCATCTTGGGCGTATTCACTTCAATGAATTTCTGCTCTGAGAGGAATGCCCTGACAGAATTGAGCACGGTCTGACGTATCCGAAATATCGATCCAAGATAATTTCGTCGCAGATCCACTGCACGAAGATCAAGCCTAGTATCAAGGCCTACAGTTGACATCCTACTCTGAACAAGAAAAGGCGCCGCCTTTCTTGCTATTGAAAATACCCTGATCTCAATTGGCACTATTTCAGCGCCATTTGGAACCTTTTCCTGCGGCCTCACCTTGCCGCGCACACCAATAGAGCTGTGCTCCTTGACCTCTTTGGCCAGTTGGAAAAGCGAATCACTGCATTCACGCTTCTTTACTGTGATCTGGATTTCACCGTACATATCCCTTAATATGATAAACTGGATGTTGCCGTGATCTCTTACACTGGCAACCCAGCCCATGATAATGACTTCGCCGTCGCCTCCTATAGAGAGGGCTATCTCCTTGGAATAGTGAGTTCTTCGCCAATTTCTAAGATCTTCTTCCTGCAGCAATTCGTCCAATTAAACAGGGGTATATTGAAGAGGTTAATTTAACCTTACCAGCATCAGTGTGTGTATATATGTGTGATAGTAGTAGTGCTGGCTAGCAGCAATGGAATTGGGCGGCTAGCCCAAGATTTCTTTTGCAATGCTGTCGAGCACTCTGCTGACGGCTTGCTTTTTAATAAAGCCGGTCACAAAGTGAGGCTTGCCTCCGCCACGGCCATCTACGTCAGCAAATTGCTTAAATATTTTGTTCAAGTCGATCCCTTCCATTTTTTCATTGCGAGCGAAAACTATGTTTGCTCTTTCATCAGAGATATTCGCAAGAAGGACTAGAGTATTTGGATTGATAATTATTTCACCTGCAAATTCTTGAAGTTGATCATCTGACAGGTTTTCAAATATCCCTTTTAGAAGCGTTACGCTACCACTTGTGACCGGCTGTATACCTGTTAGCTTTTCTTGGCTAAGCGCTTTTAACTTTCTAGCATTGATCTCATTTTCAGATCTGAGCTTTTGTGCAGTTTTTTCAACAGTGTTAATGTTGGCTCTAAGTTCATTGCAGACTCGTAATAGCTTGGACGACAAAGCGACAGCTGTATCCTTAGCTTGGCGGCCAACCACAAAGTCAACTTCGTATTCACTTCCATTTTTGGACAAGCGCGTGACTAGGAAAAAGTCACATTCTTGCAGGTTGCTGGCATGCTCCATAGCGCAAGCCGCCACATCATGATTTTCAATCTCTACCACTTTAACCTCAGATGGTGCTGCTGCTGTTATCCTTTCGTCGTTTGCGCGCAAGTCAGGTATCTCACGCTTTGCTTCTTCAAGCGACGAAAATATACGTGCTGTTACTCTGCGGCCTTTGGAAATAAGTGAATTCACTTCTGCTTCAGCCTTGATCACAGCATCAAGATCAAGCTGGGGGATCAGAATGAAGGCGGTATTGTAGCCGGAGCCTTTGTGCTCCACTTTTCTGACCTTCAGGGTCTGGCCGAGCAGCTTTTGTAGCGATCCAATGAATGCGTGCTCTGCAGTGTGAGCCAGCCTATTATCACTTAGCGAAACAATAGCGATGTAGTCCTAGCTTCAGCTATAAATGCTATTGAGAAGAAATTTTAATCTCCTGTAGTTAACTGGGATCTATTGGTTAGAAAAGCTGCTACTAGCAGTAAACTTACGATTGCGACGCTTGGCTCCCATTGTTCATTACAAGTTCTAAAGGGTGCGAAGGATGAAGGTTTTAGGACATTGCTTGTATGCGAGAAACGTCGGCTGGGGCTATACTCAAGGTTTGAGTTTATTGATGAAATTGTCGAGGTTGACAGTTTTGCCGAGATCCTTGGGGATGCATGTCGCAACCGTCTCAAGCAGGCAGGCTCCGTGCTGATTCCCCATGGTACTCTGATATCTCAGATGAAAAGCGACGAAATTGAGAAGATAGACACACCTGTATTTGGCAACAAGTGGATATTAAGGTGGGAGGCGGACAGGGATCTCAAAGAAAAGCTGATGAAAGAGGCAGGCCTGAAGACTCCCCAGGCTATCAGATCGAAAAATGAGATCAAGGGGTTATGCATTGTGAAGTTGCATGGGGCCGCCGGTGGGCGTGGCTATTACCTTGCATGGAATCGCGAGAGCTTTGAAGAAGGTGCGAGACGGCTCATTGATCAAAAGATAATCGGAGGAGAGAGCGATCTGTACATTCAGGAATTCATCAGAGGTGTGCCAGTCTATTTGCAGTATTTCTATTCACCAATAACTGAAGAACTTGAACTGCTGGGAATAGACCGGCGATATGAATCAGATATTGACGGCATCGGCAGGATCCCTGCAAAACAGCAGCTTGGCGCCGGCAGCATCGAGCCGTCGTACACTGTCATTGGAAACATACCGCTTGTTCTGCGTGAATCATTGCTGGAAGAAGTATACAAGATAGGCGAAAACTTTGTGCATGCTACAGAGCGGCTAGTGCCACCAGGGATGCCTGGACCGTTCTGCCTTGAAGGAGTATATGACAGCGAAGGCAAATTCACAACCTTTGAATTTTCTGCAAGGATCGTGGCAGGGACGAACCTCTACCTTGACGGTTCACCTTACTCTGGACTGTTATATGACGAGCCCATGAGCATGGGGAGAAGAATAGCACGCGAAGTAAAGGTAGCAAAGAAAAGGGGCAAGCTGGATAAAGTAGTAACTTAAGCGGTTTCTTATGAAAACAATAGGGTGAGTATCAAGAAAAAGAGACTTGTTGTA
>JAICVG010000122.1 GCA_025935445.1 Nitrososphaera sp.
ACTTTACATGAACAAAGAAAAAATGTATGCATGCTTTCACGCATAGGGAACTGGGTCGCAACTGCGCATGTCCATCCATCTGCATATATGTCTCCATATATCTGATAACGACCAATTTTTGTACCGGTTCGGTTACTGATTTTTACGCATACTTTTTTATTTATTTTGCCATTTCCTCAAAAAATCCATTATATTCTAACAACGAACAACATCTCTCAGAAGACACAGAGGCTAAAAGAGTAAAAAAGGGACCAGCCATTTAAGCGGCACAATAATCCAAAAGAAAGAAAAAAGCATTGTTATCAAAAACGTAAGATATAATGGATAGGATTGGCATTGATAAGCGCAGGGGATGAAGATGTGGTGGCTGTATGATTTAGATGATTATGAATACCAACTTTCTGACCCCTTATCCTGTATACTTATGTATCACAACCGCAACCGTCGCTGCCCAGATCATAGGACTTAATATTGTATTTTTTCATGCAGTCGGAACAAAGGCTCTGCCCAAGTGGAATTCTTGCATCGCAAAAGGCACATGCAGCTGCTACTATATTGCTATTTGTCTTGGATGCTACTACCAACAATACAGAACAGGCAGGAAAGAGCTAATAAATCTTGTTGGATATTCCTATAGTTGTTTTCGACCAGTCGGCTCTATCGTTTATTGCGGCATTTCATTCGGCATAACGGACCGTATCTTCTATAAACTAAGATTCTGAGCTTGAGCGGAAATCATCTAGATGTCTACTCCTGTTGAAAACTCTACAGTGCCATACTGAAAAAATGAGGATAGGCAACTTCTATCGAATCTTCGCGCAATAAGAGGGATGATCTTTAGTATTAGCCAGTCGGCGGCCCTTCATTATGTTAATTGTGCTATAATGTATCATGATGAATTATTGAAGATGAAAAAACGTTATTATGATAATTGTAGTTATGGCTGATAGCTCTATTCTAGAAAATTTGTTATATTTGTGTGGCTATATCAAGTCATGAATATAGCCCGTGATTTGCTTTGCATAGCAAAGGGCGAGGTTCTTGAAGACAGTTGGAGCAAGCACATATACTCCGTGGATGCAAGCCATTACGAAATCGAGCCTGCTGCAGTAGTGTGCCCTACAGATGAGCATGACGTTCAGCAATTGTGTGAATATAGTTCGTCCAATAAAATACCAATAACCGGAAGAGGCGCTGGCACAGGACTTCTTGGACAGTGTTTGTCTTATGGCATTGTTCTTGATTTCTCAAAGCACATGGATAGGATAATAGACATTGACAACGACTATGTCACAGTCCAACCAGGCGTCGTGAAAGGCATGCTGGACAAAGAGCTAAAAAAGAGGAATAAGTTCCTGCCACCCGATCCCGCTAGCAGCAACTACTGCACCATAGGCGGTATGATAGCAGACAATTCTAGTGGTATTCACTCTTTGGGCTATGGCAGCACTATTTCCTTTCTCGAGGAGATTAATGTGGTATATGCCGACGGCCAGTTAGGTTTTGCAAGCCCATCCAAATACGACAACAAGATGAAAAAACTTGGCGAACTACTTTTGCCATCTGTCGATAAAATTAGAAATTGTTATCCAAGTGTAAGCAAGAATTCATGTGGCTACAGACTGGACGCGGTTGTTGCAGATAACTTCAATCCACAAAAGGTCTTTGCCGCTTCTGAAGGCACACTTGGTGTAATGACTTCTGCAAAGCTTCACATCCTAGACATACCTGCATACAGGTCCTTGATGGTGATAGGCTTCGAAGATCTGCTAAGTGCTATTTCAGCAGTCCCTGCTATCTTAAAGTTTTCACCCGTTGCCCTTGAAATGTTGGACCATACCGTTGTGGGGTCTGATGATAGCAATATGCACGGTGCCGGATGCCTGCTAATTATTGAATTTGCAGGCAATCGCAGCATTAACAAAGTAGAAGAACGTATGAGAACCTGCAAGCAAGAGCTTGCAGATAGATGTTCTGTGATAGAATACGCTTCGGATGAGCAGAGTATAACGAAAATATGGAGGGCAAGAAAAAGTGCACTCAACAGCATCATGAAGCTTACTTTGGGGAGTCGAAAACCTATTGGCCTAATAGAGGACACGGTGGTTCGCCCTGATATTCTTGTAGAGCATGCTGCCAACCTTCTGCAGACATACCAAGAAAACAAAGTCGATTATGTAATCTATGGTCATGTGGGTGACGGCAACATGCATACAAGGCCACTCATAGATACTGCCTCAACAAAAGAAATCGAATTGATATGCAATATTGCCAATAAAGTATTTGCTCAAGTGATAAAGAGAGGCGGTACGATCAGTGGCGAGCACGGCGACGGACTTGCTCGAACAGGCTACATCCAAATGATGTATGGCAAGCGGATCACGTCGCTCTTCTCAAGGGTAAAAAAGCTATTTGATCCTTCATTTACGATGAATCCATGCAAAAAAATTCCGTGCAATGATTTATGAACGGCATAGGTTGAGCTGTCGTAATTGAAGAAGCAACACTCAACTGACTTTGCAAGGCTCTGGAGATACTCGGTGGGCTTTTACGGGGTGTGGATAGCGCACATAGGTAGGCAGATGAGGCTATTTGATCACCTCGACTCTAGCCCTATGTCCATAGAAGAACTGATAACCAGCACTAAATTGTATCCGGCTGCAGTCAGGGCTTGGTGTTCTGCAGCACAAGCATATCGACTTATCACCGCAAAGAACGGCAAGTTGCAAATGAAGGAGCAAATGAGGCGCATCCTTGTCAATAAGATGAGTCCAGATTATCTCGGTGGACAATTCTCGTACCTTGCACTGAGGAGCCTAGGGTATGGTGCGTTTGAGGAGCTGTTCAGATCCGGCAAGACTAGAAAAACAATGTCCACCGTGAATGCAGTACAACAGGCGACTGACTGGGACCACTATGCATTTCTTGCTGCGGCACGACGTCATAAAAAATTGCACCAGCTGCTGTCCAAGGGATGTAGGCTGCTTGATGTCGGCTGCGGGACAGGCAGCATGCTTGCCAAGATCCATAAAGAATATCCCAAGTCAAGTTTGGTTGGAATAGACTCTTCCTCCAAAGCAGTTGCAATGGCTCGCCAAATAGCTCGTGGCAAGTCTATTACCTTAATAAAGGCGCCAAGCGAATCCATGAAATTTGCAAACGAATTTGAGATCGTTTTTCTGGGAGAATCACTCTACACTATGAAGGACAAGGAAAAGGTCCTATCAAATTGCTGGCGCGCTCTAAAGAACTATGGCACAATTGCGATAATGGAGGGACTACTGCCAAAATCAAATCTCAATAGTGCAGCAAGCCAACTGATAATGGGCATGCAGCTTGACTTTGCCCTACAAGGTCAAATGTTTATGAATAAAAAGGACATCGTCCTATTGCTCAACAATAGGTTCTCAAAGACGCGTTTTGAAGACCTTGGCGGTAGCGTCTATCTTGTAACTGCAACGAAGAAGTGATAATATTCATAGCAATGACCCCTAATATTATTCTGTACCTATAAGCCCTAGTAAGTCAAAGCCTTCTGACGATTTTTCCTTCAACTTCGCTATCGATATGAGATGCCCGTCAGGGTCTTGAACTATTGCGTGCTTGCCAAAAGGCTCCTCTTTTGGCCTTTTAAAGAACTTCACCCTCTTTTCCTTCAGCTTCTTTACAGTTGAGTCAAGGTCTGTGACTTCGAAACCAACGAGTGTGCCTGAACCTGTCTTTAGCGTCTTCTTATTAGGAGCTGGATGGAGGGCTAGCACCGTATCATTGTTGAAGAATTCTGTCCAATCCTTAGATCTAGTCTTGACCGGCAGCCCTAGTATATCACTATAAAACTTAATTGATTTTTCCATGTTTGAAACTAGCAGGATTACTGCTCCAACTTTTCTAAATGTCAAACATGCATACACCTATGATACCACTCTTCAGCATAGTAAATTATGAATCTATCGCCACGACTGCCCACCATTCCAAAGTCCGGTTATGTAGCATGTTAGAATTCTTAAAAAGCGGGCTCATGAGCAAAACTCTGGTTAGATTAGACAAGCATTGTGCATCTTTCAAGAATCCTGAATAATGAATGTATATTTTTGACAGTATTTCTTTTAAGGAAGGTAGATGATAAGTCTGTATGGTTAGTCCTACTATCCCTTCGGATGAGAGTAACACTGCTAATACTAGCAGAGTTAGAGGGAACACTTCAACAACCCGTACTACTGCTGACATGACAGCAACAGTTGACGCACAACAGACAGCAGAAACAATTAAAGGTATTGCAAGGAGAATAAGAGAAGAATCAATCAGGATGAGAGAGCTGGTGGTTGCTATACGCCAGAGCGGAGCAGTAGAGGAACTCGTTGATTCGTTTAGGGAGGCATCGCTTGCAACACGTGATACTGCGAAAGAAATCAATGAAGCCGCTCGTGCTCTAAGGGACCGGGGTGCAATCAGAGAGACTGCTGTCGCAATAGATGAGACAGCCAAAGCAGCACAGGAAACGGCTGAGACCGTAAGAGGTGCTGCAAGAGAAGTCGGAGAGGCTGCACCCATTACATCAGAGTCAGTGAGAAAGACCGGCAGGAGGCTTCGAAGGTCGGCAAAGTCAAATACTGCTACTGATACCGCTACAGGCGTAGAAGAAGGAATGTCAGCAAGCTAATAGGATAAGCAATACAATTGGTGTTTCTTATACCCCTCAACACGTAAGATTGCAATGGAAATGGCAAAGACAAAATTGACAGCTACATGGATAATCCCCCTTGCTTTTCTGCTACCTTCCATCCTTCTTACGTTGTCCGTCTGGCGGCAGATAAGCAAGTACAGGCGGTACAAGAAGCCACAGTATTACGATCACGAGACTATACGAAAGCTGGTATGAAAGCGCGAATACCGCAAAGGTCAGTTTCCTTTATCTAATTTTTTGAGATTTATTCTTTCATGATAAACAGAAGAGTCTCACCTAATATATTGGGTCAGCTAGGGAATACTGCTTGATATCACAACCTACGCTATTAGCAGGTCTAGGCCCTTGTCGTAGACATGGCTTGGTCAGCAAAACGATTATTATGCTAGATGCTTGAGCAGCGA